>CBFCYL010000001.1:0-99139 GCA_965602455.1 uncultured Thalassospiraceae bacterium
CACGTGCATGAAGCGGTTTTCAAAAATGCTTTCGGTAATCATCGACGCACCCTCGGCCACCGAAGCCAGCACCATCATCTGGGCCTGCATATCGGTGGGAAAGCCGGGGTACGGTTCGGTCATCACATCAAAGCCCTTGAGCTTGCCGTTGGCCCTGACACGCAGACCGCTGTCCGTTTCCTCGACGCTAACACCGGCGTTGCGCAAAACATCGGTAACCGATTCCATCAGCTCGCTGCGCCCGCCTTCCAGCACCACGTCGCCACCGGTTACGGCGGCGGCAATGGCATAAGACCCCATTTCAATGCGGTCCGGCACCACACTGTGTTCGGCGCCGTGCAGGCTTTCGACGCCGGAGACCTTCAACGTGTCGGTGCCGATGCCGGATATCTTCGCGCCCATGGCGTTCAGGCAATGAGCGAGGTCTGAAACTTCCGGTTCGCGCGCGGCGTTTCCGATAACGGTTTCGCCACGGGCCAGCGTGGCGGCCATCAGGATGTTTTCGGTGCCGCCAACGGTAACGTTGGGAAACAAGATGTGTGCGCCGCTCAGGCCATCAGGCGCACGGGCCTCGATATAACCCTCGGTCAGCTCAATCTCGGCACCCAGTTGGGCTAGTGCTTTCAAATGCAAATCAACCGGGCGCGTGCCGATGGCACAACCGCCGGGCAACGAAACCCGCGCGTGGCCGTGGCGCGCCACCAGCGGGCCCAGCACCAAAACCGAGGCGCGCATTTTGCGCACCAGGTCATAAGGCGCCGTGGTCTGGTTCACGCCGCCTGCATTTAATGCAAACACGCGGCCCATGTTGCCGCCGCTGGGGGCATCGCCCGCCATGGAAACCGTGACCCCCAGTTCGCCCAACAGGTGCGCCATGGTTGAAATATCAGCTAGGTGCGGCAGGTTGGAAAGGCGCAACGTCTCGCTGCTTAGCAACGATGCTGCCATCAACGGCAACGCCGCGTTCTTAGCGCCGCCGATGGCGATGGTTCCGTTTAGCGGCTTGCCGCCTTGTATGCGTATGGTATCCATGTGGGTGTTGTCTGCTTCTATTCGGGCTTTTGTAGGGCGATGATGGCGGGCGTTTCATTTCGTTTTTGATTCTGGGTGCGGCGTTTTTTCAGGTTGGCGCGCAAGGCTTCGGCGCGGCGGGCGTCCTTATCGGTCGGCCCCTTGGGTTGGGCGGATTCGGCCTGCCCTTTACCGGTGCTGGCCTGTTTTATGCTGATGGTGTCATTGCTCATGATATGGCCCTTAACCCAGTCGCTATTGCACCGGGGGTGGGCCTCAGATAACGCGCCGGGGCAAAGGCCGTCAAGCGGGCCGTCAAGAAGACCTTCATGGACGCTTGCCTTTCGGGGGGTGCTGTGGCATCTTCCGCGCGATTTTCCGGCCCATTTGGCTGGCCCTCCACAGACCCCATGCCGCCATAGCTCAGGGGTAGAGCGCACCATTGGTAATGGTGAGGCCGTAAGTTCGATTCTTACTGGCGGCACCATTCTCTCATATTAGTTGATAAGCACGCCGCGCTCGCGGCGGGCCCTCATTATTGGTTTCCCTGTCAGGCCCACCCCTGACGCCCTTGGCGTCGAAGGATCACTTTGGTGTGCGGCCTTCCGCGCCGCTTGGGGGCCAGTTATTGAAGCACGCCGCGCTCACGGTGGCGCCCGCTTGGGCGCGGGAAACCGCCTTTTCCGTTCGCCATCGGTTGGCCAGTTGCGTATGGTAAGCACCAGCAATTCAAGCCATAAAACCCGGAAATGGAAATGCCCGAAACCGTCCATCAACAAAGCCCAAACACCACCCGGGCCCGGGTGTAGGACAAGCCATGTGCGGTATCGCCGGCATTCTTGACCCTAAACGACACGAGTTAGAGCGCACCGTTGCCGCCATGACGGCAACGCTGGTTCATCGCGGCCCCGACGACGACGGAACATGGGTCGACGAAGCAGCCGGGGTGGCGCTGGGCCACCGGCGCCTGGCGATCATCGACCTCAGCACCGCCGGGGCGCAACCCATGGCGTCACAAAACGAGCGTTATGTCCTCACTTATAATGGTGAGCTTTATAACGCCCCGGCCATTGCTGCCGAGCTGGGCGTGTCCCTGCGCGGCCATTCCGACACCGAGGTTCTGGTTGAGGCCATTGCCGCCTGGGGGCTGGATGCGGCGCTGGAAAAAATAAACGGCATGTTTGCGTTTGCCCTGTGGGATAAAAAAACGCGCACGCTTTCGCTGGCCCGCGACCGCATCGGCATTAAGCCGCTTTACTGGGCGCGTTTTGGCAATATGGTTTTGTTCGGCTCTGAACTTAAGGCCCTGAAGGCACACCCCGCGTTTGAGCCCGCCATCGACCGCGGGGCGCTGAGCGCGTTTGTGCGTTTCGGTTATGTGCCGACACCACACACCATTTACCAGGGCGTTCATAAGCTCAGCCCCGGCCATGTGATGAGCTTCGGCGAGGGCAAAGAAACGGTTGAGCGCGCGTTCTGGGATTTACGTTCCTATATCAACACCGCACCAGCCATAGAAGGCACTGACGAAGCTTTGCTCGACGGGCTGGAAACCCTGTTGATGGATGCGGTCAAGGGGCAGATGGCTTCCGACGTACCGTTGGGATGTTTTCTTTCCGGCGGTATTGATTCATCCCTGGTCACCGCCCTGATGCAGGCCCAAAGCACGCAGGCGGTAAAAAGTTTTTCCATCGGCTTTCACGAACGTGACCATAACGAAGCCACTGAGGCCAAAAAGGTCGCGGCACATTTAAAGACCGACCACACCGAACTTTATGTCACACCCGAAGAAGCCCGCGCCGTTATTCCAGACCTGGCGCGGTGGTATGACGAGCCGTTTGCCGATTCATCGCAAATTCCGACGCGCATCGTCTGCAACATGGCGCGCAAACATGTGACGGTTGCGCTTTCCGGTGATGGCGGCGACGAGGGCTTCGCCGGATACAACCGTTATTTCTGGGGCGCGCGAACGGCCGCGCGGTTAAGCGGTGTGCCGTTGGGGTTGCGCACCATAGGTGGAAACCTGCTGGGTGGCGTGCCCGGTGCGTTTTGGGATTCCCTGTCAGGTGTTTTGCCACGCCGCCTGAGTCCGTCCAAACTGGCCGACAAGGCGCGCAAGATGGCGCTGGTATTAAAAGAGCCCGATGAGCAAACGCTTTACCGCCAACTGGTCAGCCAGTGGGACAGGCCCGAAGCCATGGTGCTGGGCGGGCGTGAGCCATCATCGTTGTTAATGGACGAAACGTTAAAAAAAGACCTGCCCGACTTTATGGATCGCATGCGCTATCTCGACACCGTAACCTACCTGCCCGATGACATCCTGACCAAGGTCGACCGCGCCTCTATGGCGTGCTCACTGGAAGTGCGTGTGCCGTTGCTCGACCACCGGGTGATTGAGCATAGCTGGGCCCTGCCCCGGCGCATGCTGGTGCGCGGCGGCAAGGGCAAATGGGCGCTGCGCCAGCTTTTGGCCCGCCATGTGCCGACCGCCATGGTCGAGCGCCCCAAACAGGGCTTTGGCGTACCCATTGCCGAATGGCTACGTGGCCCACTTAAAGAATGGGGCGGCGACCTGCTGGCGGCGGACACGCTTGGCAACCAGGGTTATTTTGACCCGGCACTGGCGCAAAAGCTTTGGCGCGAACACCAAAGCGGGAAAAGTGATCACGGCTTCAGCCTGTGGCCGTTGTTGATGTTTCAGTCCTGGCTACACGCGGCTGAAGGCGGAGGCTGACCGGGATGCTCAAGGCCAAAACCATTTTGTTTTTTGTATCGCACGACTGGTACTTCCGCTCGCACCGGCTGGCGCTGGCGCGTGGTTGCGTGGCGCGGGGCATGCACGTGGTCGTCGTTACCCAGCCGGGAGACGACACGGCGTTTCTTGAAGCGGAAGGGTTCAAGGTTTGTCCTATTGTTTTCAAGCGCGGTTCCATGAACCCGTTCAGCGAGCTGGGCGTGCTTCGCGCCATGCGCGCCATTATCAAAACCGAACAACCCGATATCGTGCACCTGATCGCGCTGAAGTTCTCGACCTATGGCGCCATCATCGGCCTTTTTGACCGCCAGCGTATTTATGTGGCGACCATTGCCGGTATGGGCTTTTTGTTCACCACCGCTGCTTCCGTTTTTGCTCGCCTTGCTAGCATCATGGTCAGGACGGCGCTTAAGGCTGGTTTCTCGCTTGCCGGTGGGCGGCGCTGGATTACGGTGCAAAACCGCGATGACAAAAAGCTGGTGTGTGACCTGTTGGGCTCAAGCGAAACTGTCGTTTTGATTCCCGGCTCGGGCGTTGACCTTGAGCATTTTTCACCGCGCGAACGTGAACCCGGTGGCACGCCCGTGGTCGTTTGCGTATCGCGCATGCTCAAAGACAAGGGCATCCGCGAAATGGTCGCGGCGGCACGCCTGCTTAAGGAACGCGGCGTCGAAGTCCGTATTCAACTGGTCGGCCCCAGCGACGCCGAAAACCCGACCAACATTACGGATGCAACGCTAACCGCGTGGCATGACGAAGGCTGCATCGAATGGCTCGGCCCACGCAACGACATCGCGAACCTTTTGAGTCAGGCCCATATCGCGGCCCTGCCATCATATCGCGAGGGGATGCCGAAATCGCTGCTTGAAGCGGCGGCAGCGGGGTTGCCCATCGTCACCACCGATGTGCCGGGCTGTCGCGACGTCATCGAGGCCGGCACTTCCGGCCTGTTGGTGCCCAAAGCCGACGCGGTGGCGTTGGCCGATGCCCTGCAACGGTTGATTACCTATCCCAATGAACGCCGCGCCATGGGCGCCGCCGCGCGCGCCCGCGCCGAGGCGCTGTTTTCACAGGAAGCCATTGCCGCGCAAACCATCGCCGTTTATGAGCGCGCCATGGAAGCTGCATTACCGATACAATAAGAGTCAATTCCCGGCATTAAGTTTTTATTCCTTATATATGAAATTATACCGCACATGGCTGGCCCGAAATCCGCCCCATCACAGCATCGTGACCATATAAACGCCTGACCTGTGCCCGCCATCACTTAAGGGCTCTCGATGGGGTACGATAATGCCTATATTGAAATTAACGCGTGTCAATTCGCCAGACCCAAAGGAGGGCACCATGACACAGCATGCAAACCAACAAACGCGCCACCAGGCCCGCAGCCGTGCATTCATGGCCGGAGCCACAAGCCTGGCATTGGCCCTACTCACGAGCACCGCAATATCGACCACCGCACTGGCCGCCCAACAGGTCGGCGTGCAGGCGGCCGTGCGCGGTGAAGTGCAGCTGGCCGAGCCCGAAACCAGGGTGGTGCGTGCGGCAAAGGGTGGTGATTCCGTATTTTTTCTGGAAACCGTAACCAGTAAAGCCGATTCCGGACTGCAGATCCTGCTGCTTGATGAAACCACGTTTACCGTCGGCCCTGAATCTGAAATCGTCATCGACGAAATGGTTTACGACCCGGGCGGGGAATCGAAGCTGATTGTCACCGTCGCAAAGGGTGCTTTCCGCTACATTTCCGGAGAGATTGCCAAAAACAATCCTGAAAATGTTGTCATCAAAACACCCAGTGGCGACATCGGCATCCGTGGCACCAGTTTCATGGCCATGGGTAACCCCAAAACCGGCGATTGGTATATCGGCCTGCTTGGCCCCGGCCCGCGCAACAACACCGGCGATAAGCCCGGCGGCATTGTCTTTAGCAATGAAAGCGGCTCCACAGAGGTCCGTCGCTCTGGCTTTGGTTTTACGGTATCCAGCAATGGCGCCCTGAGCACGGTTGAGCCCATACCGGCGGCTGTCATGACGGAATTTGATAACACCATCAGCGGCGGCTCAGTGCCTGTTGAAACCAGCCCCACAACGACAACTGCGGAAGCTGGCCCTGCAAAGGGTGGCGCGGCCGACGGCGGTAGCGCATTTGCTTCTACCGCTGCGGCTTCGGGTGAAACCACGGCCACCACGCAGGAAACCGTTACCGTGCAGCTGGTTTCGGAATCATTACAAAGTATGCTCGCCAACCAAACGGCCATTGGCGCGACCAGCGCTGCTGGTTCCAGCTCACTTACACCACTGACGTATTCAGAACTGAGCGGTTATACCGGGCAGGCCTCATATACGGCTACGGGTGTCAATCTTTACAGCGGGAAACTTCCCAACACTAGCGGAGCACCCACGGGATCAGATGTCAGGGTTTTCCTGGAGTCCCTTTCGGGCGCCAGCGCTGGCACCTATGACTTCCAGCTGACGGCAAACTTCAACACCAAGAATATTACCGGCAATGTCACCAACATCAATGTTGCATCAATAGGGCTTAATGGTTTCGATCTTTCGGGCTTTACGATCAACAGCTTTGATGTAAAGAGCGGCTCCGTGAATGAAAATTTCAACCAGACCAACATCAACGCCGGCGGTTACGATGCTGATGTCAACTTCACCTTCTTGCCCGGTAGCCCGACTGCACCGAGTCTGTTAACGGCGTTTGCCCTTGAAGATACCACAACCAAGGATGATGTCTTTATTGGGGGTGGCATCATCAACCCCTGAGGGAATATAGTGGCGGAGCATGGGAATATATAATAAACCACCTCCAACCATACATGGTTTACCGAGGACGGGCCTTATTACGGCCCGCCTTGCGTTTGTATTCCTGACTGTTCTGGCTCCGCATGTGTCGCAGGCGCAATCCCAAAGCGAAACCCAATCAGACGTTGAACAACAGATTCTGGAAATCGAGCGCGTGCGTGCGGCGATGGCCAGTGGTGCGCTTGGGCCCCTGAAACGGCAGGTGACCTATGCTGAGGTTCTTGCGGACCCTGACAATACTGAACTGAACATCCTGTATGCCCGAACGCAAATCCTCAATGGCCGGCTGGATCGAGCCCAGGCGGCACTGGAACGTATCCTCCTGAAGGCTCCGGAATTAACGTTTGTTCGCATGCTGTATGGCATCGTGCTTTATCGTTTGGGTAATTTTGTCGAAGCGGAATCCGTGTTCAACAAATTACTCACCTTTGACATTTCGGCAAAAGATAAAATTCTCGTCCAGCAATACCTCGACAAAATCACATATAAAAGCAAGCGCACCCGCGCAACGGCATCATTAAGCATGGGTATTTATTATGACGATAACCGAAATTCGTCACCATCGTCGGGAACCCTGTCGTTGTTTGACACCATCCTGACGGCCGATAGCAAGGAGATGGACGATATCGGGAGAATGGTTTCTGTTTCATTTGACGTCCGCCATGACCTCGGTTACCAGCGGCCCCACGAAGTCTATGGGAAGCTCAGCCTTACGCGCACATCTCAGGTCGAACACGACAACCTGGATTTATTCATGACCGGTCTTGGTGTTGGTGGAATCTATGCCACGGATATAGGAAATTTTGACCTTTCGGTTACGCAAAACAGCATGACGCTCGGCAGCAAGGATTACCTTTTAAGCATTGGGCCGGTTCTGCGCTGGGACGCAGTGGGCGGCAACATGTTTCGCCCTTATGTGGAAGGCTCAGCCAGCAAGCAGATATATCGATCCGAAGCCTCAAGCTCGGGGCCAGAGCAGACCGGCTGGAAAATGATTTCACGACTTGGCACCAAGATCAGCTTCAGCCCGACCGCAATAACGGACATACAGGTTTACGGCGGCAAAAAAACTGCCGTAGCACAATACAAGGCCCATGCCATTTACGGTTACAGCCTGACCCAGACGTGGTTGTTTGAAGGCGGACGTTTTTTAATGGGGTACGGTTCGTATGAAGATAACCTTTATCGCAAAAGTGATTTGTTTGTTTCCAGCAAAAACCGCCATGACCGTCGTGCCCGCCTGCGCCTGACCGCCGGCACGCCACTGGCTACACTGCCGGGCGGCGCGTGGTTACCGGCAGGCCTGCAGAGTGTGCAGTTGATCGGTTCGGTGGAACGCGCCATCACCTTTTCGAATATCGTCAACTATGCCTACGACAACTGGCGCGGTCAGGTGCTGTTGACGAAGTCGTTCAGTTTTTGATTTTTTACTTCATAAGTACTTTCGCCTGATATCGATTCGCTGCGGCGTGCCGACCCCTTTCCGCGGCATGGCGCGCACCGGTATTTTGGAAATATCCCCTGTTTTCTGGTACTTTCATTGCCAAATAATGGATTAAAACCCCAGCTATCAGCGTTGTATCATTGAGGGTGTGATGGTCATTAACCATAACTCAATTGGATCATCTTTAAGCAAAAATGACCATAAATCATAGTATTTTAAGTAATTTGTATGTATAGATTATAATTTGTGGGGGCAATTATTTGTAATTGTCAATGCTACACGGCATCTATTTCTAGAAACTTATGTGTTAATGTTTAAGCTAAGAAAAAACTCCCTACCTGATTGATTCTATGTAACAATACGTCATCTGTGGAGAGCAAGAAAAAGTGCATACGTCAGCTTCTGCGTCGAAAATTAAACGATTACGCATACCAGCGGCCCTTGCGATGACAATGGCGCTGTCGGGTTGTTTGGCGCTACCCGGCGCCATCTCGCTGGGATCGCTCGCCATTGACGGCATGAGCATGTTCATGACCGGCAAATCGCTGAACGATCACGCCCTTTCCATAGCCACCAATAGCGATTGTGTAATCATGCGTGTGATGACGACCGAACCCATGTGTGCGCCTTTCGACCTTGCCGATGTTGATCAAGGCGAGCACACGCTTTCCGCTTTTAATGAGAACAACGCGGATGGCTCAACCATTGCGCTTAGCGCCGAGGACGAACGCTTGTTACGGCTTTCCGAATCGTGGTTAAACGCCGACCAGCAGCCGACACCTGAAAAAGCAGCCCAGCCGCTTGCGGCGCTGGAGGTTTCCACCACCGTTACCAGAAGCCATGAAGCCGCAGTGGCCATGACCGAAGCCGCATTGCCAGTTGTTGGCCAGCCTTATGAAATGCGGATCATCGGCGTGATGAGCGCCCACCCCCCAACCGCCAACTAAGTCACAAACTAAACCACAAACCAAGTCGCCGTTTAACGCTTATCCGGTTGCTGATTCGCGCCCCGAGCGCGGCTGCCCTGACGCGCCACCAGCACCCCGGCCAGCACGATGGCGCCGCCGAACGCTTGCAACGGGCCAAGGGCTTCGGCAAACAACATCCAGGCGAGAAACGCGGCGACCACCGGCTGCACCAACAGACTGACGGATGAAAACGCAGCTTGCAGGTGGGCCAATGCATAGGCAATCAATCCCTGCCCCAGCGATTGCGAAACCAGGGCAAGGCCCAGCAAGACCAGCCAGCCCCGCCCGGTTTCGGCAATCATGGGCTCGCCCGACAACAGCGCCACGGGCAACAGGAACACCGTTGTCGCCAGCGTGCTCCAGAACATGATTACCACCGTCGTGTGGCGCGCGCGCAACCGGCCGATGGCCAGAATATAACTGGCGTAAAACATGGCCGTCAGCACACCGAGCACATCACCCTCAAGCGAACGCCTAGAAAGGGTGGCGCTATCGCCCATCAGCACCACGGCGCCACCGAGGGCCAGCGCCATGCCGAGCACAAACCGTGGCGAAAACCGCTCCCTGAACAGCCAGAACCCACCCAGCGTCACAAAAATAGGGGCCATGTTGGCCAGCAAGGTGGCGTTGGCAACGGATGTGTAGTGGATGGATATATGCCACACCGCCAGGTCACCGGCGAAAAAGAAACCGGCCAGCCACAGCCGCGCCATTTCCCTCATTTTAGGCCGTATGGGTGCGGACGCGGCGCCGCGACCGGCGAAGGCCAGCCACAGGCCCAGCATGGGAACGGCCAGTGCCGTTCGGTAAAAGGCGGTTGCCGTGGGGCCAAGCTCAGAAAGCCGGACAAAAATGGGGGCAAAGGCAATGGCCACGGCACCGGCCAGCAGCAAGACGAAGGCTAGGCGCGCGGCCTTGCTCATCTCCCTAGCTGGGTCTTGGGTTGAAGGCGCTTGCGTTTGGTCATTTCCCTTTGCCATGGGGCGCATTATATATCGTCATATGGAACACGCCTCATCAATCGACGGCCAGCCAGCCAAAGCCCTTCTTGGCAAGGGCGACCCGCCCCCGGTCGAGGTCTACAACCCCACAGGGGCGGCCCCCATGGTTATTGTTTGCGACCATGCCAGCCGCCGGGTACCTGCGGTCCTGGGCGATATGGGACTGGCGGCTGATGCCTTTGAAAAGCACATTGCGTTTGATATCGGCGCCGAGGACATCACCCGCCGCCTTGCCGACCGCCTACACGCGCCAGCGGTCATTGCGGGATATTCACGCCTGGTGGTGGATGTTAACCGCCAGCCGGGCGACCCCCAGTCCATACCGGTGCTCAGCGACAACATTGCCATACCTGCCAACCAGGGCTTGTCACCTGAGGGCGCCCGCCAACGCATTGATGAAATTTTTAACCCCTACCACGAAACCGTCGACCAGCTGATCGCCAGCCTGTGGCAGCGCGATGGCAACCCACCGGCTTTGTTTTCCATTCATTCGTTCACGCCTTCGATGAGTGGCGAAAACCGCAAGTGGGACATCAGCGTGCTGTGGAACCGCGACCCCCGCATGGCCGAGCCCTTAATCCAGCATTTGCGCAATTGGGAGGGGCTTCATGTCGGTGACAACGTGCCATATTCCGGGCGTGAGCTGGCCTATACCATCGACCGTCACGGCACCGCGGGTGGCTTGCCGACCTGCGCCATTGAAATCCGCCAGGACCATTGCGCCACCGTGGAAGAAGCCGCGCATTGGGCGGATATCATCACCGATGCGCTACACCACATCCTGAGCCTTGAAGGGTTGCACACCGTTCAACGTTTCTGAGTGGTATATTTGACAGGCATAAGTGAAGTGGCCTCAAATAGTGCAGATAGTAATATGCGACGGGGGGATAACCGCCATGACCAAGGCGCCAACACTGAGCATCGGCATCGAGGAAGAATATCTTCTGGTTGACCCCGAAACAGGTGCGCTGGCCAGCGAGCCGCCGCCGGAACTGTTCGCCGAATGCGAGGCCTGTATTCCCGATTTGGTGCATCCGGAGTTCCTGAAGGCACAAATTGAGGTCGCCACATCCGTTTGCAGCAGCGTAAAAGAAGCCCGCGACCAACTGGCCGGGTTGCGGCGCACCATTCACGACATTGCAAAAAAATACGGCCTTGCGCCCATTGCCGCCTCAACCCACCCGTTTTCCGAATGGCAGCACCAGGTCCACACCGACAAGGACCGCTACAACATGCTGGCCGATGACATGCAGGTTGTTGCCCGGCGCCTGCTGATCAGCGGCATGCATGTCCAAATCGGCGTTGAGGATGACAATTTTCGCATCGACCTGTTGAACCAACTGAGCTATTTCCTGCCGCACCTTTTGGCGCTGAGCACATCTTCACCGTTCTGGCGCGGTGAGGAAACGGGCCTGAAATCATATCGCTTGAGTGTATTTGACGAACTGCCGCGAACCGGCCTTCCGGCGCGGTTTGAAACTTTTACCGAATACCGCCGCCATATTGACATCATGACCCATGTCGGTGTCATTCCCGATGCCTCGATGATCTGGTGGGACCTGCGGCCATCAAACAAGTTCCAGACGCTGGAAATGCGCATCACCGATATCTGCACCGACCTGGATGACACCATCGCCATTGCCGCGCTTTACCAGTGTATTGCCCGCATGCTCTATCGACTGCGCCACAGCAACCTGCGTTGGCGCATTTACGACAACATGCTGATAAATGAAAACCGCTGGCGGGCCCAGCGTTATGGCATCGATGACGGCCTGATCGATTTCGGTAAGGGCGAACTGGTTAGTTTTACCGACCTGATAGACGAACTGATAGAGCTGGTTGCCCAGGACGCCGATGCATTGGGTTGTGCCGAAGAAGTTGCCCACACCCGCACCATCGCCCGGCGCGGCACCTCGGCCCACCGCCAGCTTGAGGTATACCACCAGGCCCTGAAAAGCGGGGCTTCGCGCGACGAGGCGCTCAAGGCGGTGGTCGACTGGCTGGTAATGGCGACGCTGGAAGGCATTTAAACCGCCTTTCTGCCCGGTTTTCCACAGAAGGCCCGTGTTTTCCACATTGCCCGCGATAGTGACGCGGGGGTATGGTCGGCCAGCGAATCCATCCTGACGATAACCCAATCCAGCAAAGAGGAATAAAAATCCATGGCCGATGGTGCAAATAATGTTGGCGGCGTAGCAGCGGAAAAGCTGCGTTCCATCGTAGAGCGCATTGAGCGCCTTGAAGAAGAAAAAGCGGCGCTTTCAGCTGATATTCGCGAGGTCTATTCCGAGGCCAAGGGCGGCGGCTTCGATGTCAAGGTCCTGCGCCAGATTGTGCGGCTGAGAGCGCTCGACCAAAGCGAGCGCCAGGAACAAGAAGCGGTGCTGGATGTTTACAAGCGCGCGCTGGGCCTTTAGGCGGTTTTTTACCCCACCGCGCCTGATATGTGGGCAACGGCATTGGAAATACGGCGGATAGTGTCATAAAGCGCTTCCATGGGATCGAACAATTCGCGGTGTTCACGTTCATAACCCTGCTCAAGATCGGTTCGATAGGAAGCTTCCTCGCCGAACGCCTCGGGGTCCACGGCGGGCGCCGAAACCGGGAAGGCACGCTTTAAAACCACAAGGGCGTGTTCCACATCCAGGTGCAGAATTTCTTCAATAACATCGTTCGAGCTTTCGGCCATATCCGAAAAGCGAGGCAGGTTAGCGACGATCAGGAACAGTTCCTGTATCAGCGACACACGAACGGCGTGCAGCAACGTCAGGTCCGGATAGCACGCCCCCGCATTGGCCGGCATCATGGTGTCGCAGCGAACGGCCGCAAGCCCCTGATCCAGATACAGTGTGTCATTGAGAAAAATACGGTAAGCGCGGTTCAGTTTTTCATGGCGCTCGCTATGACGCAAAATATCGGCCAGGCGTTGCATTTGCTCGGCCCGTTCCGGGTCATGTTCAATTTCAGAACGACGCAACCAGATTGCCGGATCAAACAGGGAAATATAGCCGTGTAAGGCATCCGGGTTTGAAAGATGGCGCGCATAGGCGGCCATGTTCATGAAACGTTGAACACGGTCTGAATTGTTATACATATCCTTGAAGCGTTCGAAATCCCGCGCAACGGCCTTGCCCAACCCACTGATTGAATTGGAAAAATAACCTAACTGCTGAAGGATGGCGTTGTGTGGAATGGCGCGCACCTGGCTGGGATGTTCAAGGTCGACGCGTACCCCGCCATCGTGCTGTCGTTTAACCATGCGCGAGCCGGTCGGGTACAGCATGTTGGCGCCGAACAGGTCCAGCAACTGGGCGTAATTAGGGTTTTCCAGAAGGCGCTCGTTGAACCCCTTAACCGACATAAAAAAGTCGAGCGAGAAATCGGTGTCTTCATAAAAGACATCGCCCGTTTGTTCCGGTCTTTCCTTAAGGGCGTGTTCCAGCAAGCGACAAACCGTAGCAAACGCCAATTCCGGAGCGGCAAAATAGACATAACCGTCGCCACCCTGAAAACTGACTTCCTGCTTGACGCGAATACCGGCATCTTTAAACGCGACGCGCGCCTCGGGCGGGTAAACGTAGTCCAGCCGGTCGGCAAAGTTCTTGGGGTGGGTGCCACGGCCGATGGATTCACCGTGGGTATCAAAAATAACCACCTCAACATCGGTAATGCCGGAACGCTTGATGCGTTTTGCCATCTTGATGCGCACCCGCTCAATGGCCAGCGAGGCCGGAATTTGCCCGATATAGCGCCCGGCGTCGGAAAATCCGGTTTGCACGCAAAGCCTGCCGCGCGCCTTGATGTAGGCAACATAATGGGGGTTTTGCAGCAAGTCGTCGATAATTTCGTGACCGTGTTCCAGTGCTACGCCGGTTTCAAAAAGCGGTGAAATATCAATTCGGTCGTCAACGCCGAACAGCTTGGCAAAATACAGCGCCGCCAACACGGTAAACGCGGTGTTGCATTCGGCAATCAGGAAACGCACCGGCTCGTCCGTATCGACATATTTCAAAAACTTGGCCACCACCATGAAAATACGCTTAGCCGATGTGCGCTCGCGCATGATGGAGCCGAAATTGATGGTAACCGGCTTAACGTCATCCAGAAGGTCGCTGACATCCTTGAGGTAGCGCCTGCGGTTGGCCGGGTCTTCGGGTGACGAAATGGGGCCAATGTCGTGGCGAATGGCATTGGTCAACTGGGTGGCATTAATGCGCACGTGCGTGTGTGCCAGGGCCAGACCGAAGTTCACCATTTCAGCGCGCAGCACCGCCAGCGCGGGCGCGTGTTTCCCTTTGTTATCGTTATGCTCAATTTCATCGCTGATTGTTTCAACCAGTCCGGCCGTTGAAACCAGGCGGCGCTCGGCTGAACGCACCAACGCCAGCGAGAACGCGCCAACGTCACCCACGTTTTCAGGGTCACCTGAAAGGCGCTCGATGTCGCCGGTCAACAACCCAAGTTGGTCGCTTAAGGCAGATTGCAAGCCATCGGCGCTTGCGCCCGACCATCCCGCAGCCCTGATTTCGTCAATGGAGGCGAGGTAGTCTTCAAGCGCCAGGCGCTCTACGTTCATGCGTGCCTTGAGCGTGTCGGACCAGCGAATATCGGCTCGCCCGTCAAGGTCATAACCGACCCAACTGGCCACGGTGACCAGCTTGGGCTTAAGCCGGTGCCAGTCATTCGGGTAAAGCTTTTGCGCAACCTTGAAGACCACACCGTAAATGCGGCGCACGGAAGAACGGATGTTGGCAATAGCCATCAGGGCAAAGGCCTGTTCGTCATCCAGCGTAATGGGGTCGGGCGTGCCGTGGCGGCTGTTTGCTACCAATTTGGCAAGGTCTAACAGTTCGCTTTGTGAAAGCTTACTTCCGTCATCACCACAGCAAGAAGCCAGCCGGGCCATGGCGCGGGTAAGTTCTTCGGAAACCGTGAACGTGGGGTGCGCGGTAATGACGATACCAAACACTTCGCGTTCTACTTTTTTACTAAAGTCTTCAAATGAAGCCTTGCCGCCATCGGCAATGCGGTCAAACAATTTGGCCAGTGTCTTTTCATTTTTTATAACCGAACATTCGCCGACATACTCGCGCAGGCGCTGGGCACGGTAAAAGAAGGCGTTCATAGTCAGCAGGCGAACCAGGTCTTCCAACGCGTGAGCATCAAGCTTTCCGGTTTGCATCTGGCTGGAAATATAAAATGACAGGCGACGAACTGGCGACTGGAGGTGATTTTCCTCGGCCTCGGTTTCAAGCTCGCCCAGCACGCGCGTAAAGTCATCGCGAAGCTTGCAGGCTTCGGGCAATAACTTTTGTTCGGCACTCAAAAAATCAGCGGGCGAAACGGTGTCGACACTCGACATGCGGGCGGTTCCTTTTCAGGCAGGCACTTCCAAGCCAGGATAGTGACGGCCGGGCATCTGTCATCTGTTCGCGGGGAGGCGCAGCTTGCGCGGGATTTTTAATCTATCCCGGCGGGCAATGCAAAGCCGGCGCCCCGATGGCGGCGGCAAGCGGGCCGCAGACATGGAGGATGCAGACCGGTTTTATCCATAAAAAATGGCTGGTTTCTGCCGAAAAATGCTTTCCAGAGTTGCCTTATTTATGGCTTTTAATTTCCGCGACAAAACGTCCGAAAATTTCTGCCAGCGCCCGGTCAATCGCCGCCACGCCGGCACCAATGTTGGAGCCGTTGGCACTCACCTCGGCCTCAAAATCGTCCAACATCAACAGGTGATTATCCTTGCCATGACGCAGGCCCATCTCCACCGACACCTTGCCCTTGTAAGGGCTGCCGGTGATGACCTCGATGCTCTTGATGCGGCCAAAGACCTCATAATCGGCAGTGACGCGCATTTCAGGAGTCACCACGCGCTGGGCGACACCGCTGGCGCGCAGGTATGAAACCAGAGCACTTTTGATCAGCACTGGGGGTGCTTCGCTCCAGAAGTCGTAATTGTATTCACTGACCGCGTTAGGGCTTGAGGGGCTGCTGTAAAGCAGCGGCCGGTTGGAAGCCGAACCATCGGCAACAAAGCGTGAAACCTCAATGGTGCCATCCAGAACCGGGGTGGCCATGGCGCCGCCCTCGGGTTTGGGATCGAGACGATAAAAGTTATTGGGCGGTACCGGCGGGTTTGACGAACAGGCGGCGAGCGCCAACACCGCAGCGATGGCGATAACTTTATTTTTCCAGATGCTCATGTTCTTGCTCTTGCTCATGGGGGATCCCCTTCAATTAAATTTCAGCCCGATGACCTAGCGTGTGCCAGCGCCTTCTTCAGGCGGCGAACTGCTAAGCAGCAAGCCCGGGTTTTGCCGGATTTCGCGACTGAACTCATACATGTTACGCGCCGTGCCTTCGAGGTTCTGGTTCACGGCATCCACATGGCGCGCCAGCGAATCGGCAACGTGCTGGACATCCTTGATGGATTCCTGAACCGCATCGCGGTTTTCACCGACCATGCCGTTGGTTGAGACCAGAAGCTCGTCCAGCTTGGCGCGGGTTTCCTGCAGGTCTTTGGCCAGGATGGCGAAGTCAGCTGTTCCTGCGTCCAGGTTGGCGGTAATTTTCGGCACCCGCTTTGACAGGTCATCGGCCATGATGCCGAAGTCCTTAATCATGCGCTTGCCGTCCTCTTCAACCAGTACACCGACGGTTTGAATGGTGGTGTTGAAGCTTTCAGCCGCCTCCTTGATTGTTTTCAACATAGGCCGGATATCGTTTTCGGCAATTTCGGAAACCTCGCCAGCCATGTCCGACAGCACCGCAAACATATCTGCCGATTCACGCCCGACAATTTTGCTGCCGGGTTTGTACGGTGCCGGTGATACACCGGCGTCAAGGTTGATGGTGATGGCTGAAAGCAAACCGGAAGAGCCGATGCGCGCAACACTGTCATTGGGGATTTGCCAGCCTTCGGTGACTTCAAAATCAACCCGGAACATCATGGCGCCGTTCACGGCTTCGGGCTTTACTTCCTCTACCTGTCCTACCGGATAGCCTTCATACAGCACCTGGGTTCCAAACTTGACCCCGGTCACGTTCTTATAAACGGTAAAGTAAGGATCCGTTGCCCCGGTTTGTCCGGTCAAGGTTGTAATCACGGCCATCAACGCTATCAGTATGATAACGACAAAACCGCCAACGGCCGCATAATTCATCTTGGGCGTGTTCATACCCGTTCCCCTTCTTCTTCTTCCCCGGTTAGTCTGCGCAAGTATTCATCGGGGTCAATGGTTTCATCTTCCGCCCGTCTATTGAGCAGGTTCTGTATGCGCTCACTCGGATGGTTGCGAATCTCTTCAACGGTGCCCATAAACAGGATATCACCTCTGTCCAGCATGGTAATGCGGTCGGCAATTTTAAAGGCACTATCAAGTTCATGGGTCACAACGCAGATGGTCATACCCATGGCATCACGCAGCCTGAGGATCAGCTCATCCAACGCCGATGAGACAACCGGATCAAGGCCAGCGGACGGCTCGTCAAAAAACAGGATTTTCGGATCCATAATAATGGCGCGCGCCACGGCAGCGCGCTTGATCATGCCGCCGGAAAGTTCTGACGGCATTAAACCTTCAAACCCGGCAAGGTTCACGACCTCGAGCTTCATGCGCGCCATGATTTCCATGGTCTTGCGGTCCAGGTTGGTGTGTTCATAAAGCGGCAGCATGATGTTTTCACCAACCGTCAATGAACTGAACAGGGCGCCGCCCTGAAAAGCCACGCCGAACTTCTTGCGCAGGTTGAATAATTCTTTTTGCGTAAGTTTGCTAATATCCTTGTCGAGAATTTTGATGGTACCGGATGTTTGCGTTTCCAGTGCCATCAAATAACGCAACAAGGTGGACTTTCCCGAACCGGACCCACCCATGATAACCATGATTTCGCCTTCGCGGATATCAACGTTAATGCCGTTGAGAATCTTTCGCGTGCCGTAATGCGTAACCAAATCACGCACTTCAATCACGTTGCTTGTGGCTTCTTCGGCTGTTGCCATGTTCCTATTCCGTCTCTTTTATTATCGCGTTGCTACAAACGCGAACAACATATCGGTGACCACGATGGCCAAAATGCACTGCACCACAGCGCGCGTTGTTGCCTTGCCAACGCCTTCGGCGCCGCCCTTGACCAGAAATCCGTTCAGCACGCCGATTAACGCAATCAGGACGGCGAAGATGGCGCTTTTGCCCAAACCGTGCATCAGGTCATCCATAGCCAGAATATCAATGGTCTGGTCTACATAAGCCGCCATGGAAATATCCAGCGCGACGCCAACATAAACGCCGCCGGCCCAAAGCCCCACCAACATGCTGAAAAATGTAAGCGCCGGCACCATGATCAGGCAGGCCAGCAGCGCCGGCACCACGAGGAAGCGGACCGGGTTAATGCCCATAACTTTCAGTGCATCAATTTCCTGATTGATGGTCATGGTGCCAATCCTGGCCGCCAGTGCCGAGCCCGAGCGTCCGGCCACCAGAATGCCGGTGATCAACGGACCGAATTCGCGCACCATGGAAAACGCAATGCCAATAACCACGCGGCTTTCGGCACCGAAAATCTTGAGCGTGTGGATTCCCTGAATGGCCAGCATGATACCGATGGTCGATGCCATGAGGGCAATAATGAAAAGGGCGCGAACACCAATTTCCATCATCTCGTCAAAAACGGCGCCAATGCGCACCGGTTGCAAGACGCGGCGGCCGGCAACCAGCCAGTAAACGCTTTCGGCCAGCATGTAACCATGACGACCGAGTTCTTCCAGCGCGCCATACACGCTGTTGCCGACGCGTTCCATGAATTCCAGCGCTGATTTTTTGTGACGAATTCCGTTTGCCATGTTGTCCAGCCCCCCCTTCGGACCGGATGTTCGTAAAAATTATAATGCCTAGAAGTTTATTTCAGGCAGTCATCGACCGTATCGCAGATTTCAAAAACACTGTCCAGTCTTGCCAGCTTCAAGACCCGAAGCGATGCTTCACTGACTGCCGCCAGCTTGAAGTCGATCTTTTTGCCGCGTGCGGCCTGAAAGGTTTCAACCAGGGACGCAACCCCGGAACTATCAATGTAAGTTACATTAGCGAGGTCAACAACGATAGCCGCGCCCTTGCCAAGACAGTCCTGTAGTACCTCACGCACTTTTGGCGATGTCTGAAGATCGACTTCGCCCTCAAGCGCGACAACCTGGGCGCCGCCCTGTTCCTTGATCTCTATTTCCATGTTGTTCGTCTTCCCCTTGTTTTGCGACCCCGGTTTTTCCGGTTAGGTCAGCGATTTTTTGAGCACCAGCAAGTTTCCTGTTTTATCCGATGGCGCTATAAACGTCACGTCATCCATCACCTCGCGGATAAAATGCGTTCCCAGTCCACCGGGGCGGACATCATCAAGATCCCGCGGTTTCACCGTAGCCGGATCTATGGTCGGCGCGAAGTCCCTAATTTTAACCAAGAATTCGCTGCCGTCACGCCCTACCTCAATAATCATCTCGCCATCGTCGCGGCCGCCATAAGCATGACGAATAACATTTTGGCACGCCTCGTCCACGGCCAACACAACATCATGTGCCGTATCCTTGGAAAAGCCACAACTGGTAGCCGATGCCTCCACCAAACGCCGAACCAGCTTCAGGTTTTCGGCTCTGGCCCCGACGCTCAGGCTAGCAACGTTATCGCCATGGACTACCGCAGTGGCAGGCGGTGGGTTTTCGATGCGGTGGGCGGCAGCGGCCCCGTCATCAATAACCAGTATGGTTAAATCGTCGCGCAAGGTTGGGCCAACGGCCTTCACCCGGTTGGCAATGGCTTCAATGCGCGCGCCCGGCAGCGCGTCAGCGCCTTCGCGGATCATCTTCTGGAAACCGTCAGAGCCCAATTCCACACCTTCGGCGATGTAGCCCTCGGTTACGCCATCGGTGAACACATAAAAAGCCCCGCCATCGAGCGCCACTTCCATTTCCGGTGGCACGCCATCACCCGCTAAGTCAGGCAAAATGCCCACCGGCGGCATATCGGCGGGATAATCGGTTATGGATCCATCGCGGGCAAAAAATAGCGGTGGTTCATGGCCGGCGTTGGCGAAGCGAACGCACCCCGTTTGGGGGTCGTAGATACCGGCCAACATGGTTACAAACATGCCGCGGGCAGCGGTTTCATTGATCTCGGTATTGATGCGCGCCAGCAACTGCCCGGGGTACGGGCGTTCCTTGCCCAGGCAACGAAACAGGCTGGCGGTCTTGGCCATCATCAACGACGCGTTCATGCCCTTGCCCGAAACATCGGCCAGCGTAAAAGCAATGCGCCCGTCTTCAAGGGTGAAAAAATCAAAGAAATCCCCCGATACCACACGTGCCGGCAGGTTAATACCGGCCACCGGAAAGGCGGCATCCTCGGCCGGCGGCGGCAGCAGGCTTCTCTGGATCTCGCCGGCCAGCTCCAGCTCGCGGCGCATTTTTTCCTTTTCAACCAGCTCCTCGGCCATGCGGGCATTGAGGATGGCCAGTCCCGCCGAAGTGGCAAGGGTGGCGAGAAGGCTGAGGTCACCGTCGGTGAACAGGCCGTCACCGCCTTTTTTGTTGACCATTTCAATCGCGCCAAGGTGCTGATCCTTGACGCTAAGAGGCGCACATAGAATGGAGCGCGTAGTGAAGCCTGAACCTTCATCGACGCTTTGATCAAAATTGGGGTCTTTGGAAACATCACGAACAATTTCGGAAACATCATTAGTAACCGTGCGCCCGACAATGCCTTCAGCCGCGCCCAGCGTCAGGCCGGTAATGTCAACGGGGCCGTAGCTGGCCTCGCACACCAGGTTTTTCTCGCCATCATCCAGCAGGAACAGGGCGCCACCTTCGGCATCCATGGTATTGGCAATGCGCTCCAGGCCGAGGCGAAGCGTACTTTCAATATCCATGCTGGCCGCAAAGTCGCGGCCCATTTCGGCAACAAGATCAAGCTGGTCGCTCAAGGCGGGCACCCCCTCTAAACATTCGCGCCCCCAAACGCGTGGGCGAATCTTTTACCGGCGCCATACAAACATGACAACCGCGCGCCCTTCAAGCACCATGTGGCGTTTCGTTCCCACAATGAGTGAGCAAAAAAAAGAAACGCTACATTAGCAATGCAAAATGTAAATAAACCATCATGGTCGTTGCATACTTATTACTAACTATGCCCAACCACCGTGGGGGGTGCGCGGGTACTTAGTATTATTCTAATGAAGAAAGCGCCTTTGCTTTGCCCGGCTAGGGCCATTTTTGCCCTGATTTCAAGGCCTAGCGACGGACAACAACGTTGACAGGCCCCCTAACTCATAATAACTAAGACGCAGCAAAACCGGGGCCGAATACGGCTCGGGTGCTTGTTTTTTTAGCTACCCCTGCTGGGAAACCCCGGCAGGCTTTTTTATCAACATTTCGTTCGAAATGGGGAGGGACAATGAATACAGACGCGCATTCCGTCGCACACGCCCATCATTGGGAATGGAGCTGGGCCCCGATGGCTGTTGTCATCGGCGTTTTCTTCCTGGTGCCAATCACCTTTGCCGGCTTTTTTGTTTATGAAAGCACCGCCATCAGCATTCCGGCTGCCGCTATCGGCGTTATCTTGACGTTGATCGGCGTTGCCAAATGGGTTGATGAAGGCCTGACGCAAACACCGCTGATTGCTGGTGTTGCCAATGTTGGCCTGCCGATTTTCATCATTTCGGAAATTTTTATCTTCCTGTCGTTGTTTTCGGCCTACTGGATGATGCGCCTAGGCGTTGACTCCTGGCCGCCTGAAGGCACGCCGGAAATCAGCAAGATCATTCCCACAATCATGACCGTGGTTCTGGTTTCATCTTCCCTCACCATGCATCATGCAGAGGAAAAGCTTGAGAATGGCAACCTTTCCGGTTTCAACAACTGGCTGATCATCACCATTGTGTTGGGTGCGGTCTTCCTGGGCTTCACCGTTTACGAATGGGAACACCTGGTCGGTCTGGGCTTCGTGCCTTCCACCAACAGCTATTCAACCGCATTCTATTCCATCACCGGCTTCCATGCATCGCATGTGTTCGTCGGCCTGGCGGCGTTTGTTGCGGTGTTGCTGCCGGCATTGGGCGGGCGCACAAACAAGACGTTTGTGACCTGCGTGTCGGTGTATTGGCACTTTGTGGACATCGTTTGGTTCTTCGTCGCTTCCCAGCTTTACTTCTGGTAAGGGCGGCAAGAAACCGGTGCTTGGCTTGATGTCACAAACACGAATTCTGGTAACAGCGATCCTTCTCAGCTGGGCCATGGCGGCAACACCCGCGATGGCCCAGTACGGGGGGCCTGTTCCGGTGTCTGACATCGATCCCGCCATTTTCCAGATTGATGAAACCCAATACCTGGGCAAAAAGGTCTTAACCAACCTGCTCATGGTTGATGAAGCCGGCAAAACTTTTACGCTGGCGGACAAGCTGGGCAAGCCAACCATTTTGGTGATGTCTTATTACACCTGCGATGGCAGCTGTTCACTCATCAACCAGGACCTGAAAACCCAGCTTTCGGAAATTAATGATTTTTATCCGGGAAAAGACTTCAACATTGTCACCGTCTCGTTCGACAGGAACGACAACCTGAAAACGCTTGGCGATTTTAAGGCGAAGTTGAAAACAACTGAAAAACTGGACCGCGGCTGGACATTCGCCACCTTCCAGAATCCGGACGACATCAAACTATTCACCGATAAAATTGGTTTCAAATTTTTCTGGTCTCCGGCGGATCGGGCCTTTTTCCACCCCGGTGCCTTTTTGTTTCTGACGCCCGAAGGGCGTCTCGCTCGCGTTTTGTATGCCCTGAATTCCGGGCCCATGGACGTGAAACTTGCGGTGCTCGACGCCAAGGGGGGCAAATTCAAGCCCAACGAGATCGTCGATTTCGCTGTGAGCCTTTGTTACAGCTATAACTACAAAGAGGGGAAATACACTTACAATATTCCGCTTTTTGTGGGGGCTGGATCGTTGACCCTAGGGGTCGCATCCTTTGCGGTTTCCGTTATGGCTTTCCGCCGACGGAAAAAGAGGGAGTACCACTCATGAGACTTAAAACATTACTACTCGGCTTGACGGGGACGGCGCTGCTTGCCGGTCAGGCTTTCGCTGGCGAACTTGCCAATCCTGCTGCTGAATGGGAGCGGGTCTGGATGGAAGTGCTTATCGATATCACCGTTATCGGGGTTATTATGCTTGTCTGGGCCGTTTACATGCTGCTCAAGTTCAAGGCATCCAGCCCCGAACAGGTCGGCACCGCCAAAAGACTGAGTACGGCACAGGCCATCAGCTGGGCGCTTATCCCGGCAGCCATTTTCATGGCCGATGACTTCTTCCTCGCCGCCAACGGCTGGACAGCATGGAACGCCTATCGCCGCGTTCCCGAAAACGCCATGGAAGTCAAAGTCACCGCTTACCAATGGTACTGGGAGTTTGAATACGAAGACGGCACCGTCACTGAAGAGCTGGTTATGCCCGTCGGTCAACCGGTTGTCCTGCGTATGACATCTGAAGACGTAATCCACGACTTTGGCTTGCCGCATTACCGCGTCAAGGAAGACGTCATGCCCGGCCGCGTTACCTACATCTGGGTCAACCCGATTGAGGCCAAGGATACGTTCGTTCAGTGCGCCGAGTTCTGTGGCGAAGCACATTCAGGAATGTGGACCAGCGTTCGCGCCGTTCCGCAGGCTGAGTTCGATGCATGGCTCAAAAACGAGCAAACATTTGATGTCGACGACTGGAAAGAGTCGTGGACAAAATCTCAAATGGCCGCGAATTAAGGTTCAGGTGCTGATCTCACAAGGAGAGAAAAAATGAATACACCTACAAGTGCAACCGCAGGTCACGCTGCGACCCCGGCTTGGAAAGAGTGGCTATTTACCACTGATCACAAGCGTATCGGGGTGATGTATCTGGTCGGTTCCATGGCCGCGTTTGGCGTGGCCGGGCTGATGGCTTTGATCATCCGCCTCGAGCAGATGGATCTGGGTATGCAGTACGTCACTTCAGGAACCCAGTACAACGGCTTCCTGTACTTCCATGGCGCCGCCATGATCCTGGCGTTCCTTATTCCGGGCCTTACGGGCTTTGCCGCCAACTACTTCCTGCCGCTGATGATCGGTGCCAGGGACGTGGCATTCCCGCGCATTAACGCCTTTAGCGTGTGGCTGTTCTTCTTTGCCATTATCCTGGCGTTGCTGTCGTTCGTTATTCCTGACGCGCCGGACATCATGTGGACGGGTTACCCGCCTTATTCCATCACCACGGCCGGCAACACCTCGTTCTATGTGTTTACCGTTCACCTGCTCGGCTTCTCGTCGATCCTCGGTGCGGTGAACTTCCTGGTGACGGTGATTTACATGCGCGCACCGGGCATGGGCTGGAACCAGCTGAACATCTTCGTCTGGACAACGGTTGCCGCGTTCGTACTGCAGTTGATCTTTATCCCGGTGCTGGCCGCCGCGGTGACGTTGCTGTTGTTCGATAAATACCTGGGCACGCATTTCTATGACCCAACTGCGGGCGGCGATGTGCTGCTGTATCAGAACCTTTTCTGGTTCTATTCGCACCCTGCTGTGTACGTTATCTTCCTGCCGGCGGTGGGTATCCTTATGGAAATCCTCGCTACCATGTCGAAAAACCAGATCTTTAATTACAAGATCACGGTCTACGCCGGCATTTGGGGTATCGTCGGTATCGCCGGTATCGTGTGGGTCCACCATCTGTATGTCGCGGGCATGCCCGATTGGCTGCGCATCGGCATGATGGTCACGACGCTGTTGATCTCGGTGCCGGTGGGCATTTTGGTGCTGTCCATGTGGATGACCATGTGGAAAGGCGCCATCACCTACAACACCGCCATGATGTATGCCGTTTCGTGCCTCTACCTGGTGTTGCTGGGCGGCCTGACCGGTATTCCGCTGGCCCTGCCGTCGGTGACGCTGCACCTTTCGGAAACGTCTTATGTGCACGCGCATTTCCACTTCATCATGGCGCTGTTCTCGGCGTTCGCCCTGTTCGGCGGCATTTACTACTGGTTCCCCAAAATGACCGGTCGCTATGCTGATGGTGCGGTGGCAACGCTCAGCTTCTGGCTTAACTTCATCGGTGTGAACGTGACCTTCTGGCCGCTGTTCATCATTGGTGTTGAGGGCATGCCGCGTCGCTACTGGAACTACGAGATGTTCCCGCAGTTTGACGGTATGCACGATATTGCCACCTACGGCGCGTTCATTGTCGCCGCGGGCATGTTGCTGCAGTTCGGTAACTTCATTTACGCCGCAGTTGCCGGAAAGAAAGCACCGAAGAACCCCTGGAACTCCCAGTCTTTGGAATGGTCGCACACCGAGAGCCCTCCGGGCCCTGGTAACTTCATCGATGATGTTGTGGTGGACGAAAACTGGACCCCTTATAGCTACAATAAGAACTTCTAAGGGTCTTCAGGCCAATACGGAAGAAAGCGGGGGTCGCCCAGTGTGGCCCCCGCTTTTTTTTGCCTATTATTCCCTGCATGACGGCGCCTTCTTGCGCCTTGGGTGTGGGGCGGCTATACCTCTCAAACAAATGTGAAAGGCCCGTGATGACCGAATCTGACGCCCCGGAAAATACGCCCCCGCAAAGACCACGCGGACGAATGCTCTTTTTCGCCCTGCTGCTGGTGATCGTGGTGGTGTCCATGTACGTTGGCACCTATTACAAAATCGTCACCGAAGGCGCCTAAAGCGAGAACCTGCGGGCACAAGAAACACCGGAGCCTTAATCCATATGGAAATCGAAACCATCCCGCACGTTATCGCGGCCATTAACTCCCTGACCCTTATCGCCCTGATTGTTGCGCGCATAATGATCAAGTCCGGCAATGAGGCGGCGCATAAAAAAGCGATGATCTTTGCGCTTTCACTGGCGGCACTGTTTCTTGTTTTTTATCTTTATTATCACGCCAATTCCGGCCTCGCGAAGTTCGGCGGCGAAGGCATTGTCCGTCCCATCTATTTCACCGTCCTGATCGTTCATATCATCGGCGCCGCGGCCATCGTGCCGCTGGTGCCGATGGCGGTTTACCGGGCGCTTAAAGGCCAGCGCGAACAGCACAAACGCCTTGTGCGTTACACCTGGCCGTTGTGGGTGTTCGTTACCGCGTCTGGCATTCTGGTTTATGTCGCAACCGTTCACATCTGGCCATGTGACCTGGCCTGTCAGGCCAGTGGCATACCGGGGGTTATGAAATAGCCATGACAACCAAAGCGCCCCTGATGGACCGTCTCGGCCCCGCCATGTCCGGTCACGATGTACAAAAAGAACTTTACCGATGGCTGTGGTTGGGCATTGCCGCCATTGGCGTGGCCGGTGTGTTTGCCCTGCTGCTGGCCTTTTCGCGCGTTCCCGGCATCGAAAGCCTGATTCCGTGGCCGCTGGACTTTTTCAAAAAAGGGCTGGTGGTTCATGTGGTGTTTTCATTCGTGGTGTTCTTTCTGGCCGTCTTTGCCGCTGTCGCCCACATTGCCACCGTGCAACTGGGAAATGGCGAGCCAAAATTCCCGACCTTTGGCTACGCCGCTTACCGGTTGAGCATCATTGCTTTCATTTTCCTGTTTGTGCCCGCCCTGATGAACAAGGGCGTGCCCATGCACAACAACTACGTGCCGGTAATTACAGACCCGCTGTATTACATGGCACTGCTTGCGCTCGGTGTTGCCATGGCATTGATGGCGCTGCGCGTGTTGATGAACTGGCCCGGCCGACGGAACGGCAAGGAAAATACACACGGCTTTGGCGTCGATGTGCTGACCCTTGCGGGTGTCGCAGCATCGGTTTTCTATCTGCTGGCGTTTATCTATGTGCTGATGGCGTGGGGCGAACTGGGCATGACCGACGGCGCGCCTGACCACCAATACAATGAAGAGCTGTTCTGGGCCGGAGGCCATGTGCTGCAATTCGTCAACGTGGCGTTGACCATCGCCGCATGGTACGCGGTTGGCGCCGCGGCGTTGGGCCGTTCGCCCTTTACGCCAATGATTGTGGTGGCAGGCATTGGCGTGCTGGTGCTGGGTGCTGTTGCCTCGCCCTTTTTCTTTATCGCCTGGCCTATATTTTCAGCCGGCTGGATGCAGGCCTTCAGCGACCTGCAATATATTTTCCTGCCCGCAACCCTACCGGTTGCGCTTTTAGCCTTTATCAAGCTGGCGGGTGTCATGCGCACTGCGCCGGGCTTGCCATGGCGCGACCCGGGTTATCTGGCGGTTACGCTTTCGCCCATTGTTTTCGGCATCGGCGGTGTGATGGGCATGTTTGTTGACGGCACCGACACCCGCACGCCGGGCCATTATCACGCCATGATCGCGGGCGTCACGCTGGCCTTCATCGGGCTTTATTACAACGTTTTCCTGCCGCTGATCGGCAGGCGTATCGAACAGCGCAAACTGGCGTTTGCCACGGTGTGGCTTTTCTTTATCGGCCAGACGGTGGCCGCCATTGGCCTGTTCGTGGCTGGCGGGTACGGTACGGCACGCAAGGTTGCAGGCGCCGAACAGGGGCTGAAATCCATCTGGGCCAAGGTCGGCATGGGGCTGAACGGTGGTGGTGGGCTGCTGGCGGTGATCGGCGGCGCCATATTCGTCTGGATTGTGGCTGCCCAACTGCTGAAAAAACCGGAAACAAACTAGAACCGTGCTATATATCTCGCTACCCTAACGCTAGCCCTGAAGCCAAACCGTTGAGCTGAATCTGCATGACACCCGAAAACCCCACCGAGCCCCAAAACGACACTGGCGCAACCGATCCGGATAAAAACAATGGGGGTGGTTACCGTCTTCGTGTGACGGACTACGCCACCTTGTTGAAACCACGGGTCATGTCGCTGGTGGTGTTCACGGCCTTTACCGGCATGGTTATCGCACCCGTTGCCATTCCCATTTGGCAGGGCATTATCGCCATCGGCTGTATCGCCATCGGAGCCGGGGCATCGGGCGCTATTAACATGTGGTATGACCGCGATATCGACAGCCACATGGAACGCACCCAGCACCGCCCCATTCCCACCGGAAAAATAGAGCCCAACCAGGCGCTGGTATTCGGCGTGGTGTTGTCCGTTATTTCGGTGGTGGTGATGCACCTTTTCGTCAACAGCCAGGCCTCAGGTCTGTTGCTGTTCACCATCCTTTACTATGTGTTCCTGTACACCATGTGGCTCAAGCGCTCGACGCCGCAAAACATTGTTATCGGCGGGGCCGCCGGTGCATTCCCGCCAATGATCGGCTGGGTCGCCGCGACCGGTGATTTTAGCTTAGAAAGCGGAATCCTGTTCGCCATCATCTTCCTGTGGACACCGCCGCACACCTGGGCGCTGGCTTTGTTTCGCAGTGGCGATTATGAAAAAGTCGGTGTGCCAATGATGCCGGTCGTCGTCGGTTCACACAAAACCAAGGTACAGATGCTGATCTACACCCTGCTTCTGGTGCCAGTAACGTTGATTCCCGGCATGATTGGGCTTTCCGGCTGGCCTTATACAGTTGCGGCTGCGGTGCTCGGCGGTTTGTTCATCTATCACATCATCAAGCTGCTGCGCGATAAGGATGACAAGCACGCCAAGCCAACGTTCCTGTTTTCCATCCTCTACCTGTCACTTATTTTCATGGCCCTGCTACTCGACAGGGTGCTGAGCGTATTGCTGGCGCTCTAGAGCGTTTTCTAAAAAAACCATCCAAGAATCAGCGGCAGCAATATAGCCGTCGCCAGCCCGTTCAGCCCCATGGCGAGACTTGAAAACGCACCGGCTACTTCACTGACCTGAAAGGCGCGCGCTGTGCCAATACCGTGCGATGCCGTGCCGCCGGAAAGGCCGCGGGCCCGCCAGTCCTTAATGCGTGCAAGATCCAATACCATCGGCCCCAACACGGCACCGATGATGCCGGTCAGGATTACCATTACCGCTGTTAATGAAGGCACGCCGCCAACGGCTTCGGCAATACCCATGGCGATGGGCGCAGTCACCGATTTGGGCGCCAGTGACATAAGGGTTTCATGGCTGGCGCCAAGTGCCCAGGCGATGGCGATGGCGCTCAGTGCAGATGTCATTGAGCCGATAAGAATAGAAGACACGATAACCGGAAAGGTGCGCCGCACTTTCTTGTATTGCGAATACAACGGCACCGCCAACGCCACCGTTGCCGGGCCGAGCATAAAGTGAACAAACTGCGCACCGTCAAAATATGCTTTGTAATCGGTTTCGGTGGCCATCAGCAGGCCAACCAGTATGATCACGGCGATGAGCACCGGGTTCAACAGCGGGCTCTTGTTTCCCTTGGTGTAAATCCACATGCCTGCCTGATAGGCCACCAACGTGACCGTCAGCCCCAGCAGCGGTTGCGCCGAGAGGTAAACCCAGATTTGGTAAAAACCTTCAGTCATGTTTGATCTCTTCATCGGTTGGTGCATCGCCGGTCAGGCGCGTCAGCCCCACCATGACACCGGCGGTCACCAGCACCGTCAAAACGGTGCTGACCAACAGCGCCGCGGTAATAGCCGTCCACTCCGCAGCAATTAAATGCAGGTGCATCATCACGCCAACACCGGCCGGCACGAACAGCAACGACAGGTGCGATAATATCCCCTGCGCCGTATCCTTGAGGCCAGCGGGCAGATCACCACGGACCATCAGGCTCAAAAACAGCAGCGCCATGCCCACCACCGGGCCGGGCAACGGCAGCTCAAAGGCGGTGGATATAGCCTCGCCGATAAGCTGGTAAACCAGCAAAAGGGTGATGAAACCAAGCGTCAAGTGCGCCTCCATCCTAAGGTGTGATTGCCATTTGCCATTTGTATCAGTCCCCACTATTAAAGGGTCATTCTGGGTATCAAATTAAGGTTTCCCTGCCGTGAAGTATATCAGCACCCGTGGCACCGCGCCCGAACTGGATTTTGCCGAGGTCGTACTCGCCGGACTGGCGAGGGACGGTGGCCTTTATGTGCCTAAACAATGGCCACAGGTAACGCCAGCCGAGCTGGCATCGTGGAAAGGCCTTTCATATGGCGAGTTGGCGGCCAAGGTCATGGCGCCGTTTGTCGAGGGATCACTCACCAAGGCCGAGCTCGAAGCCCTGACCTTTGATACCTACGCCAGCTTTGACCATCCGGATGTCGCGCCGCTGGTCAAGCTGGGCGAAAACGAATGGGTGCTGGAACTGTTTCATGGGCCGACGCTGGCGTTCAAGGATTATGCATTGCAATTCCTCGGCCGCCTGTTCAACCATATATTACATCAGCGTGGTGAACGCATCACCATCGCGGGCGCAACTTCCGGCGACACCGGATCCGCCGCCATAGAGGCGTGTCGCGACCGCGACTCCATCGAGATTTTTATCCTCCATCCCGAAGGCAAGGTATCGGAAGTGCAGCGCCGCCAGATGACAACGGTGCTTTCCGAAAACGTGCACAACATTGCGTTGAAAGGCACGTTTGACGATTGCCAGAACACGGTAAAAGCGCTGTTTGATGATGAAACTTTTCGGGGCAAGGTGAATTTATCTGCCGTCAACTCCATCAACTTTGCCCGCATCCTCGCCCAGGTGGTTTATTATTTCTGGGCAGCGCTGAAAGTCGGTGCGCCGGAACAAAAAGTTTCGTTTGCCGTGCCGACAGGAAACTTCGGCAACATCTTTGCCGGATATGCCGCCATGAAAATGGGCCTGCCCATCGACCAGCTGATCGTCGGCTCCAACGCCAATGACATCCTGATCCGTTTTATTGAAACGGGAAAAATGGAAACCCGTGGCGTGGTCCATACGCTCAGCCCCAGCATGGATATCCAGATTTCCAGCAACTTTGAACGCCTGCTGTTTGAGCTTTCCGGCCGTGACGCTGCCAAGGTAAAAATGACCATGACCGAGCTTTCCGAAAAAGGTTCCTATACGGTGGACGATGCATTCATGGCGACGCTGGGCGCACACTTCGATGGTGCACGTTTTGATGATGGCGCCACCACGGACGTTATTAAATCGGTTTATGAGGAAAGCAAAATGCTGCTCGACCCCCATTCAGCCATCGGCGTTGGTGCCGGGCGCGCGTGTCGTAAAGACACGACCACGCCACTGGTGGTTATGGCGACCGCACACCCGGCCAAGTTCCCCGATGCCGCCGAGGCGGCCACCGGGGTGCGCCCGGCGTTACCACCGCACCTGGCCGACCTGCTGGAACGCGAAGAACGCAGCGTCTCGCTTGAAAATAATATGGACACCATCAAAGCTTATCTCGACGTAACGTTGCAAAAGCGCGGAAAGCTGTAAATGAACACGCCTTCAAACGTAAAAACCGCCACCCTCGACAATGGCCTTCGCATCGTCACCGCCGAAATGAAAAGCGTCGAGACCGTTTCCGCCGGCATATGGGTGGAAGCGGGCGGACGCTTCGAGGCGCAGGCGCTGGGCGGGGTTTCTCATATGCTCGAGCACATGACCTTCAAGGGCACCAAGAAACGCTCGGCGCTGGCCATCGCCGAGGAAATAGAGGCCGTTGGTGGGCATCTCAATGCCTACACCTCGCGCGAAAACACCGCCTACTACGCCAAGACCCTGAAAGAAGACTTAGAGCTGGCCATCGACATCACCGCTGACCTGGAGCAACACGCGACGCTGGATGCCGAGGAACTGGAACGCGAACGCGGCGTCATCTTGCAGGAAATTAATCAGGCCCAGGACACGCCCGATGATGTGGTTTACGACCTGTTTCAGGGCGCCGCCTACCCCGACCAACCACTGGGGCGGCCCATTCTGGGCACATTTGACGGCGTCAGCGCCATGGGCCGCGATGCCATTCACGACTATATGGATGCGCACTACCGCGCGCCGGCCATGGTGCTGGCAGCAACCGGAAACCTGAAACACGACCACGTGGTCGAGCTGGCCACAAAAGCCTTCACAAACCCCGGCGCAGGCGCAGATAAAGGCCCGGCACAGACATCATCACACCCAGCGGCAAAATACCACGGTGGCGAGACGCGCGAAAAACGCGACATCGAACAGGTTCATCTGGTGTTGGGGTTTGAGGGCTTTGACTACATGGATGCTGATTATTACGCCGCCAATGTGCTCAGCGGCATTTTTGGCGGTGGCATGTCTTCGCGCCTGTTTCAGGAAGTGCGCGAAAAGCGCGGTCTGGTTTACAGCGTCTATTCCTTTTTCTCGCCCTACGCCGACAGTGGCCTGTTTGGTGTTTATGCCGGAACCGGCGAAAAGGAAGTCGAGGAACTGATGCCCGTTATCTGTGATGAAATTGGCAAATTAACGCTGGGCATTGGTACAGACGAAATCCAGCGCGCCAAGGCACAGATGAAGGCATCGGTGTTGATGGGCCTTGAAAGCACATCAGGTCGGGCCGAACAACTGGCGCGCCAGATGCTGGTCTATGGCCGACCCATCGGAATCTCTGAAGTGGTGGAAAAAATTGAAGCCGTCACCGAGCAGGACCTTACCCGCGTTGCCAAACGCTTTTTCGCATCAGCGCCAACCATGGCGGCCCTTGGCCCCATCGAAAAAGTGGAAACCCTGGACAGCGTCAAGGCCCGGTTGAATTGATCGTTTGGCCCGGCTTTTAAGCGTGGCCCGCGTCTTCCGAGAGCATGGCGCAATCAATGCCCATATGGGCCAGTGCCTTTTCCCATTTCGCGTCCGCGCTTGCACCGAAGATGATGTCCGGATCACCGGTAACGGATAACCAGCCGTTTTTAAGAATCTCATCATCCAGCTGCCCCGGCCCCCAGCCCGAATAGCCCAGCGCCAGCAAGCGCCTTTGTGGCCCGTGGCCTGCTGCAATGGCTTTCAGAATATCCACCGTTGCCGTCAAGGCCACGGAGCCGTCAACCACCAGGGTTGAATCGTGCACATAGTCCGGCGAGTGCAACACAAAACCACGCCCCGATTCCACCGGTCCACCGGCGTGCACGCGGATGGCGGTATTGGGATCGGCGCAATTAATGTTCAGTTGTTCAAGCAGGTCAGGGAAGCTGACTTCCGGCAGGTCGCGATTGATAACCAGCCCCATGGCGCCATCTTCGTTGTGGGCACACAGGTAAATGACCGTTCGCGCAAACCGCGGGTCGGGCATGCCCGGCATGGCCACCAGCATCTGGCCGACAAGGTAGGGTCCGGTTTGGGTTTCAAGGGTCATCGGGCTAGCCTTTCTTAGGTGCCTTTTATTATGCCACACCGCCCAATGGCGCTAAAGGGGTGGCGTCACGCCAGCCGGGCATTAGGCGTTCAAATTTTTGTGCCTTGACGCCAAAAGCCCTATAGACGCGATGATTGGTGGTTTTTGGCGACTTTTGAGGTGCCTTTTGGTGGCCACGATTGGCGCTTAATCTTCAGCCTTAATCTTTTGCAAAAAGTGCGTAAAATCCGCCCCATGTTGAACCTGTTCAATCCCTTTGGCGCAATAGCCCGCCTTGCCCTTGTCACCATAGCCGTCCTTAGCGTAACGCTGGGCGCCTTGTTGCCAAAGGCGGCACAGGCAGGAGCATCGGCGTGGGCCGAAAACGAATACACCCGCGTGCGCCTGATCAGCACGCTGGACGGCACTGGCAAAAGCGAAACCGCAACGCTGGGTTTGCAGTTTGAATTAAAGGGCGACTGGAAAGTTTACTGGCGCAGCCCCGGTGATGCCGGATACCCACCATCCATCGACTGGACGGATTCAAAAAACTTCAAAGCCGCTGAAATGGCGTGGCCGGTGCCGACGCGGTTTTCCATCCTCGGCTTTGAATCATTGGGCTATAAAAAAGAAGTGGTGTTGCCGCTGACGGTTTCACTTGAACGCCCGGGCGAGGCGCTTTCCATAATCGCCAAGGTCGATTATCTGGCGTGCGCCGAATTGTGCATCCCCTATGAAGAAACCCTAACCTTCGACTTGCCCGGCGGCGGCGCCATCAGCCCCGAGGCACACCTCATCAACCGTTTCCAGACTCGCGTGCCCGGCGCGGGTGAAAAAGCGGGGCTGTCGATACAAAGCGTTGAGTTCGCCCCCGATGCCCGTGATCGCGATATTGGCAAATTAATCGTCACCGCAAGCGGTGCCTTTTTTGAACCTGACCTGTTCGTCGAAGGCCCGAATGCCCTGGTGTTTGATAAGCCGGTGGCATGGATTGACCGGGAAAACCAGACGGTCGTGCTGTCGATAGCCGTTGATGGCCTGAAGGCCTTGAAAAAATCGATAGGCGAAACGCCGCTGCGACTGACGCTGGTGGGTTCTACCGGTGCCGCCGAGTTTGTCGCCACGCCCACGCCGGCAACACCCATGACCTTGCAACTGGTGACTGAGCCCGCGCCAGCGCCGGTGGCAGCGCCGTCATTGGTGTTAATTCTGGCGCTGGCGGTATTGGGCGGGTTGATTCTCAACCTGATGCCATGTGTGCTGCCCGTGCTTTCCATCAAGCTGTTGAGTGTGGTCGGCCACGGCGGCGGCAACAAACGCGATGTGCGCCTTAGCTTCATTGCATCCTCAGCCGGTATCATTTCATCATTTTTGGTCTTAGCCGCAATTTTAGTAGCCCTGAAAGTTACCGGTGCGGCCATCGGCTGGGGCATCCAGTTCCAACAGCCGTGGTTCCTGATTGTCATGGCGCTCATTGTAACGGTCTTTGCGTGCAACCTGTGGGGCTTCTTTGAAGTCCACCTGCCCGGCGCCATTGCCGAACTAGGGGCGCACGAAACCCAGGTGCACGGGCTGGGCAAACATTTCATGACCGGCGCTTTCGCCACGCTGCTGGCGACGCCGTGTTCGGCGCCGTTTCTGGGCACCGCCGTGGGCTTTGCGCTGGCGCGCGGTTGGGTCGATATCTTTGCCGTGTTCGCGGCCTTAGGCGTCGGCCTCGCCCTGCCCTACCTGGTGGTGGCCGCATGGCCGGGGCTGGCAACGCGAATGCCAAGGCCGGGGCGCTGGATGGTCATCATGCGCCGCGTTTTGGGTTTTGCGCTGGCGGCAACGGCGCTGTGGTTGGTTTCTATTTTGGGTGTGCAGGTCAGTGAACTGACGGCATGGCTGGTGGGCGCAATTTTGCTGGTGGTGGTGGTGACGTTCTGGCTGCACCACCGGCTGAGCCGCCGCTTTGGCCGCCTCGACTGGGCGGTGGTGGCGGTGCTGGCAACGCTGGCGCTGGTGGTGCCGGGCGCGCCGGGCAACAATGGCAATAACGCGGGTGGCCGAGCAAGTGGCGATCTTTCGCGCCTCGATGCCCTGTGGCAACCCTTCGACGAACGCGCTATCCCCCGTCTGGTAGCGCAGGGTAAAACGGTTTTTGTCGATGTTACGGCCGAATGGTGCATCACCTGTTTGGTCAACAAGGGGGCCGTGTTGTCCCAAGGCGAAGTCTATGAACGGCTGCGAGGGCCCAACGTGGTCGCCATGCAGGCCGACTGGACACGGCCCAGCGCGGTCATATCGCGTTATCTTGAAAAGTTTGGCCGTTACGGTATCCCATTTAACATCGTTTATGGCCCCGGCACCCCGAACGGAGAAACGCTGGGTGAGTTGTTGAGCCAGGATTCGGTGCTCACCGCCATGAACAGTGCCGCTGGTGCGGCCCCCGCCGTTGCAGAACAAAAATAAGCTTGGTATTTTGCACCCACACCACTTAAATCTCAGCCAGAAAGTAATTTTTTAAGGGACAGATATCATGACCATCAAGCCCGGTGACAAAATACCCAGCACCAAACTTTATGAAATGGGTGCAGATGGCTCGGAACCCATCAGCAGCGATGAGCTGTTCGCGGGCAAAAAGGTCGCCATGTTCGGCTTGCCCGGTGCCTTTACGCCGACGTGTTCGGCCCAGCACCTGCCGGGTTATGTGCAAAATGCCGATGCCATCCGTGGCCGTGGCATTGATGAAATTGTTTGCTTTTCCGTCAACGACGCCTTCGTTATGGGCGCCTGGGCCAAGGACCAGGGCACGGCGGGCAAGGTGCGCATGATTGGCGATGGCTCAGCCGACTTTACCAAAGCAGCGGGCCTGGAACTGGATCGCAGCAGCGCCGGCATGGGCCTCAGGTGCCAACGCTTTTTGATGGTGGTCAACGACGGCATCGTCGAAAGCATCGATGTCGAAGCCCCCGGTGCGTTTGAAGTTTCCAGCGCCGAAATGCTGCTCGGGAAATTATAAGCCTTACAGCACCTGCGTTGCGCGAAACTGATCGATGGCAAGACGCGCAATTTCGTCGGCGCGTTCGTTTTCGGGGTGCCCGGCGTGGCCCTTGACCCAGAACCATTCAATATCGTGACTCCCCAGCGCCGCGTCGAGACGTTGCCACAGGTCCTGATTCTTGACCGGCTTTTTAGCCGCCGTTTTCCAGCCTTTTTCTTTCCAGCCGTGAATCCATTTCGTGATGCCGTCTTTCACGTAGGTGGAATCGGTGTGCACCCGCACCTTCACATCGCGCTTGAGACTTTCTAGCGCTTCAATGGCAGCCATTAATTCCATGCGGTTGTTGGTGGTGTCGGGTTCCGAGCCCGACATTTCTTTTTCATGGCCATTCCAGCGCAACACCGCGCCCCAGCCGCCGGGGCCGGGGTTACCGGAACACGCGCCATCGGTGAAAATATCAACCGTTCCTTCAGCGTCCGTCATGCCCACACCAGCCTTCTAATCCAAACCATACGCGCCCGGGCCCTGCACCTGCTGGTGAAAGCGCAACCGGGCGATAAACTTTATCGGGTCGTGCGGCGTTACCAACGCATTTTTGGGCGTGTTGAGCCAATCATATAACCGCGTTAGCGCAAAACGCGCAGCGGCCCCGCGGGCCAGCAACGGCAGGGCGTCCAGTTCCGCTTGCGAGAAATCGCGGACGGAACGATAGGCGCTCAACATGCGCTTGGCCTTGGTGACGTTAAAGCTGAGGTCGGGCTCAAAACACCAGGCGTTTAGGCAAATGGCGACGTCATAAGCGAAGCAGTCATTGCAGGCAAAATAAAAATCTATCAAACCGCTTAAGTTGTCTCCGCGAAAGAAAACGTTATCGGGAAACAGGTCGGCATGAATAACGCCAGCCGGCAGGTCATTTTCTTTTGGCCAGCTGGCTTCCAACACGCCAAGTTCCGCTTCCAGTTCCTTGGTAATACCTGCCAGCACTTCTTCGCCGCGTCCCGCGCAGGCGTCCAGCAGCTTACGCCAGCTGGTAACCGAAAGTGCGTTTTTGCGCTTAATGGTGAAATCGGCTCCGGCCAGGTGCATCTGGGCAAGGGCGCGGCCCAGCTCTGCCGTATGGATGGGCTGTGGGCGTTTGGGCCACATGCCGCTCAGAAAGGTGACGATGGCCGCCGGACGACCACTGAGTTGTTTCAGCACTTCGCCTTTTTTGTCACGTACCGGCTTAGGGCATAGCACACCGCGTTCGGCCAGGTGCTCCATCAGACCGATGAAAAACGGCAGGTCTACTGGGTCAACACGCTTTTCATACAGCGTCAGGATGAAAGACCCCTGTCCCGTCACCAGCTGGAAATTGGAGTTTTCAACCCCCTCGGCGATGCCCTTGCACGACAGCACCTCGCCGATTCCGTAGGAATCGACAAAGTCGCGTAATTCATCATCAGAGACATCCGTGTAAACGGCCATGTTATGCTCCAGGCAGGCTGCGAACGCCAGGCAATGGCTTGCCAAGCGGTAACTAGGTTGTAACACTTAAACCCGATAATATACTTTAATTGGGGCCCATGAAAAACGGAATGAAAATGCTAAAAATGGGCCTTTTCCTCACTGTCGTGCTTTCGGTCTTTGCCATTGGTACCCATGGTCCCCATGATGCGTGGGCTGCCGCCAGCGCGACAGTGGTGCATCCGCCGGCAAAACTCCTCGTCCAGAAAGAAGACCTGGTTTACCGGGTTCAACGCGGCCTCAGCCGACAGGGGTTCTTCCTCGGCGCCGTTGACGGCATTTACGGGCCCGAAACAGAAGCCGCCGTCAGGGCCTACCAGAGCAATGCCGGTCTGCCTGTTGATGGCGTCATCACCGAACAATTGGTCGCCAACCTGGAAACCGACGGCAAGGTCAGCGAATTGATGGCCCGCCTACAAGAAGGGCATGACCGCGCCCTAGATGCCGCCCGCCAGGCGCTGTTATCGCGCCCGGAAACCAGAAACCTGCTCGAAGGCGAGACCGCCACGACTATTACTCACGACAGCGCATCGTGCTTTGATAAACCCAAACCGCGCTGCCTGCTTAGAGAGGCGTCCGTTGCCGCCAGTAATATTAAAAAAACGGAAATGCGAAACTGGGCTTTAGGTGAAATCCTGACCGCACAGGCGCGTGCCGGCCTTGCCGACGAAGCCATGAAAACGGTGCGGCGCATTAACGACCCGCAGTTGATTGTGGTGGCACTTCGCGACATCGCCAAAGGTCAGGCCGAAGCTGGACGATTCGATGATGCGCTGAAAGCAGCGGCCATTATTCCCGATATTGAAAAACAAGTTGATGCCTATATCGCCATTGCCGAGATTCAGGTCCAGCGCGGTGAAGTGCGTGCGGCTGTTGAAACAGCAGAGCAGTTACTCGGCCGCCTAAAACAGTTAAAAAAACCACTTGATGATGTGGTGACCCGAACGCGCCTTGCCGTTATCCTGAACCGGGGCGGCAATCGCAAGGAAGCGATGAGGAACCTGAACGCGGCACGAAGGATTGCCCATAAAATTAACGACAGGCGCGCCCGCGAAGAAGGCCTGCGCCACGTCGCTGCCGCGTTGGCCGAAGTGGGGCTGGCGGACAGCGCACTGCAAATCCTGCGCAAACTGAAAAACGGGTCCGGCGACACCCCGGTGCTGATGGCGGCCGCCACCGGCCAGGCCTTGTTAGGGGCTTCCGATGCCGCGTTGATTACGGTCGACGCCATTGAGGCCGTGCGTTACCGCGCCCTGGTGCTTTCGCGCATCGCTGCCCATCAGGGCGGTCTCGGCGATATAGATCGTGCTCGCAAGACTTTAGACAAGGCCATGGATGAAGCCGCAAAAATCCGCTTTCCCTTTGCCAAGTCCTATGCTTTTTCGCGCATTGCGCTGGCGCTCAACGACGTTGGTATCAATGCAGGCGATGATGACGAATTAATGAGAAAAACCCTGATGACAGCGAAACTGATTGCCGATGACCGCCTGCGCGCACAAATATTGTGGATGATTACCGATGCCCGCACCGCAGCCGGAAGCCGCCATATGGGCGCGGCGCTCAGGGCGGCAAACGACAACACCGATGAAATCCGCAGCCCCCTAAGCCGCGTGTGGATGCTGTGTGATATTGCAGAAAAGCGTGCCAAAGCCGGCGACAGCGAAGGGGCGTGGAAAATGTATGACATAGCGTTCAGCGAGGCGCGCACCATAACCAGCGCTTGGGGGCGTTCGCGGGCCATTACCAAGGTGGCGCTGACGCTTTCGTCGCTGGCTGACTTCACGGCAAGCGCCACGGCCAGTCAATAATTCTTCATTGTGGGTATCTTGCCCGAACCCCATCTGTTCTTTACAGTCCTCGTACTCTCTTTTTTAGGAATGCCAGATGAGCCAACCCGAATGCCCACAAAAAGACCCCTATGCCGTCGAAGTCGAAGCCGGGAAAACCTATTACTGGTGCGCTTGCGGTAAAAGCCAGAAGCAGCCTTTTTGCGACGGTTCACACAAGGACAGTGAATTCAATCCCGTCAAACACGAAGCTGAAAAAGATGGCACCGTTTATTTCTGTGGTTGCAAGCAGAGCAAAAACGCCCCGCTTTGTGACGGCACGCACAAGGATCTCTAGGCCCCAATGTTGAGCCAACGCCCCACCCGAACCGCTTTGCTGGGCCTTGCCGCCCTAGCGCTTGGGGCCTGTTCCCAGATCGCCAAAACCAAAGAGGCCATAACGCAAGCACCCCTGGTGTGCCCCCGGGTTTCCATTCTTTCCGAGGGATCCGAACTGGTGCGCTTTGCCGTCGGGCCGGGACAAAGCGCTGAGAACATCCTGCACCGTGAAATCTTCATTGGTTTTACTGGTGCCTGTGAGATCATGACCAACGAAGCTGGCAACGAAGAACTGGTTGTGGAAATCAGCCCACAAATCGCTTCCGAGCGCGGACCGGGCAACTTCGACGGCGCGGCGCGGTTTGAATATTTCGTCGCCTTGACCGATTCGGCCAAACGGCTGATTACCAAGCAACGCTTCGAGGCCAGCGTGCAATACGGCGGCGAAGCCCGGCGCCAGTTATGGACCGAGCCCATGCCGGCAGTGGTCACCATTCCGCTCAGGCCCGGGGAAAGTAGCGAAAAATGGCTTATTTTCATCGGCCTGCAGCTAACCCGCAGCGAGCTGGAATATATGCGCCCGAGCGAGTGAGTTTTCCACCGCCATAGCCCCGAACGGCAGTTGACCTTGGGGGGTTGAGGGCTAGAATGGCCGCGGCTGAGCGTCCTATCGTGGGCGACCGGCAGTAATAATAATTTCCTCGATTAGAAGCCACCGCGGGAGAGACCATCGGATTTCACCTGAAATAGCAGTGTAATTACCGATGGCGCCGAAGGAGCAACCGCCTCAGGAATCTCTCAGGCACCCGGACCGCAGCGGCAACGAGGCTCTGGAAAGCAGCGTCACTTAATTTCTAAGGCTTTAAGGACGCTCACCGAAGATGTAACCCGGACAATCTGGATTCTTTATCCGCCGGGGTAACTTTCAGGTTCCAAGACAGAGTGGGGCAGTAATGATCTTTCCGTTGCGACATTTGTCGTGAGGGCAGGACGACTGCCAAACTGTTGGAGAACCATAAGGTGACAAATCCGGGCGAAACCCTTCAGACCACACCGATAGATGCACTGCATCGCGAACTTGGCGCCAAGATGGTGGCGTTCGCGGGCTATGACATGCCGGTTCAATACCCACTGGGCGTGCTTAAAGAGCATCTGCACACCCGCGAAAACGCTGGCCTGTTCGACGTTTCACACATGGGCCAGGCCTTCCTGATGGGCGACGGTGCGGTTGAGGCATTCGAGGCGTTGGTGCCCGGCGATTACCAGATTCTGCCCGAGGGCAAGACACGCTACACCATGCTGCTAAACGATCAGGGCGGTATTATGGATGACCTGATGGCGACCCGCATTGCGGGCGGTCTTTATATTGTCGTCAACGCGGCGTGCAAGGACGCCGACTTCGCCCACATTCGCGCAAAGACCGCCGGAAAGGCAGAGCTGGAAATTCTCAATGACCGCGCCTTGATGGCCATACAGGGCCCCAAGGCCGGTGATGTGGTGGCACGACTGGCGCCCGAGACTGCCGACATGACGTTCATGATGTTCCGTGAAATTACCATCGCCGGTATCCCCTGCTACGCTACGCGTTCGGGTTACACCGGCGAAGACGGGTTTGAAATTTCCGTAGCCGCGGATAAGGCCGAAGCGCTGGCCCGCGCCTTGTTGAACGAACCGGAAGTCGAGGCCATTGGCCTGGGTGCGCGCGACTCGCTCCGCCTTGAAGCAGGGCTTTGCCTTTATGGCCACGACATCGACACCACCACCACACCCGCCGAGGCCGACCTCAAGTGGGCCGTTAATAAACGCCGCCGCGAGGAAAAAAGCTTCCCCGGCGCCGATATTATCCTCGACCAGATTGCAAATGGAACCGAGCGCACGCGCGTCGGCATCAAGCCCGAGGGCCGTGCACCGGCACGCGAAGGCACGGAAATACAAGATGGCGACGGCAACCCCATCGGCACCGTGACCAGTGGCGGCTTCGGCCCAAGCGTCGATGGCCCCGTGGCCATGGGTTATGTCAAAACTGAATTTGCCGAGCCCGGCACCTCTGTCAATTTAATAGTACGCGGCAAGGCGATGGGCGCCGAAGTGGTCAAAACACCGTTCACGCCGCACCGTTACCGCATCAAGAAATAGGGAAACGATAAAATGAGCACCGTTAAATACACCAAGGATCACGAATGGATTGCCGTTGACGGCGACATCGCCACCGTTGGCGTGACCGACTACGCATTGCAACAACTGGGCGACCTGGTTTTTGTTGAAGTGCCGGACGCCGGCAAACAGGTTGCCAAGGGCGACGAGGCGGCTGTTGTCGAATCGGTCAAGGCAGCGAGCGAGGTCTATGCGCCCATTTCTGGCGAAGTCACCGAAGGCAATTCTGCGGTGGCCGACAACCCGGGCGCCGTTTCCGGCGACCCTTCTGGAAATGGCTGGTTTTTCAAAATGACCATAGGCGACAGCGCCGATCTCGACGACACCATGGACGAGGCCGCCTACAAGGACTATCTCGCCAGCCTCGATTAACGAATACTGATTAGAAAACTTTTTAGGATTCCGGCATGCGATACCTGCCTCTTACCGATGATGACCGCAGCACAATGTTGGCCGCTGTTGGCGTTAGCTCCGTGGACGGCCTGTATGCCGATGTGCCCGAAAAGGCGTTGTTAAAAACAACGGTGGACCTCCCCAACCACCTGGGCGAGATGGAAGTGGAACGGGAAATGGCGGCGTTTGCGGCCAAGAACCTGAGCCCTTCCACCTCGCCGACATTTCTCGGTGGCGGTGCCTATCGTCACCATATTCCCGCCGCCGTGGATTACCTTATCCAGCGCGGCGAATTCCTGACCGCCTATACCCCCTATCAGCCGGAAGTTAGCCAGGGCACGCTTCAGGTATTGTTCGAGTTCCAGACCCAGGTGGCCCTATTGACCGGCATGGAAGTGGCCAATGCGTCAATGTATGATGGCGCCACCGCCACCGCCGAAGCCGTGATGATGGCTGACCGCATTACCAAGCGTCGCCGTGCCGTTCTCGCCGGGGGTCTGCACCCGCACTACCGTGAAGTTACCGAAACCCACGCCCATTTTCTCGGGTTTGAGCTGGTATCGCCAAAAGCACGCGCCGATGGCAACGACACCCAGGAACTGATTGACCTTATCGACGACAAGACATCTTGCGTGGTGGTGCAAACGCCCGATGCGTTCGGCAACCTCCATGACCTGAGCGCCATCGCCGAAGCGTGCCATGCAAAAGGTGCTCTGCTGGTTGCGGTCAACACCGAGGTGGTGTCGCTGGGCCTTTTGGAAGCGCCGGGCCACCAGGGTGCCGACATTGTCGTCGGCGAAGGCCAGTCGCTGGGCAACCCGCTGGGCTTTGGTGGGCCTTATGTCGGCCTGTTCGCCACCACATCGAAATATGTGCGCCAGATGCCGGGTCGTGTGTGCGGCGAAACCGTGGATGTTGAAGGCCGCCGTGGCTGGGTGCTGACCCTTTCAACGCGTGAGCAGCACATCCGCCGCGAAAAGGCGACATCAAACATCTGCACCAACGCCGGGCTTTGCGCGCTGGCATTTTCCATTCACGCCTCGCTGTTGGGTGACGAGGGCATTAAACGCCTGGCCGCCACCAACCATGCCAAGGCGAGCGAGCTGGCAGACCGCCTAAGCAAGGTCGCCGGTGTTGAAGTGGTGAACAAAACGTTCTTTAACGAGTTTACCGTCCGCCTTTCCAAACCGGCGACGGAAGTGGTCGAAGCGCTGGCTGAAAAAGGCATCCTGGGCGGCATCCCGCTTTTGCGCCTGTACCCGACCCGAGATGATTTTGCCAACCTGATGATTGTTGCCGCCACCGAAACCAACACCGACGCCGACTTCAATGCGCTAACGGCAGCCCTTGGGGAGATCCTGTAATGGCTGATATGTCACAAGGCCGCAAAAACGTGCCCACGGGCGGCTCAAGCGCACCCGCAACCCAGACCATCAGTGGCTCCAAGGGGCTGGATTTCGACGAGCCGTTGATCTTCGAGATGGGCGAGGTTGAGCGCACCGGCATTGATATGGCGGTGGTTGATGTAAGCGACGAGCGCCTCGGCGGGTTAAGGCGTAAAGACCCGGTCGGTCTGCCGGGGTTGTCCGAGCCGCAGGTGGTGCGTCATTACACGCGCCTGAGCCAGAAAAACTACGGCATCGATTCCGGGTTTTACCCGCTGGGTTCGTGCACCATGAAACACAACCCGCGCATTAACGAAAAAATCGCCCGCATGGCCGGTCTTGGTGACCTGCACCCGTTACAGCCGCAAACCACCGTGCAAGGCGCGTTGGAACTGATCGACACACTGGCCCACTGGCTGAAAACGCTGACCAATATGCCCGCCGTCGCCATGAGCCCGGCTGCCGGTGCGCACGGTGAACTGTGCGGCATGATGGCCATTTCTGCTGCGATTGCGGCGCGTGGCGAAAACCGCACCCGCGTCCTGGTGCCGGAATCGGCCCACGGCACCAACCCCGCCACGGCGGCGGCGTGCGGATTCACGGTGGATTCCATTCCCGCCACGCCCGAGGGCCGGGTTGACCTGGCCGCTTTCAAGGCCAAGCTTGGCCCGGATGTAGCGGGCATCATGCTGACCAACCCCAACACCTGCGGCCTGTTTGAAAGCGAAATCATTGAAATTGCTGCCGCCATGCATGAAGCGGGCGGCTATTTCTATTGCGATGGCGCCAACCTCAACGCCATTTGCGGCCGCGTTCGCCCCGGTGATCTCGGCATCGATTGCATGCACATCAACCTGCATAAGACCTTTTCCACGCCGCACGGCGGCGGCGGGCCGGGCGCTGGGCCGACGGTGCTTTCTGCTGCCCTCGCCCCCTTTGCGCCGGTGCCTTATGTGGTTCACGACGATGATGGCTTCAAGCTGGTGGAACACCCGGACGAAAGCGACCAAACGCCATTTGGCCGGCTCAAGGGTTACCACGGCCAGATGGGCATGTTCACCCGCGCACTGGCCTTCATGATGAGCCACGGCGCCGACGGCCTTGCACAGGCGTCCGGCGATGCGGTGCTGAACGCCAATTACCTGCGCGTTCAATTGCAAGACAGCCTGAGCGTTTCCTTCGATGGTCTGTGCATGCACGAGGTGTTGTTTGACGACCGTTTCCTGAAAGACACCGGCGTCTCTACGCTGGATTTTGCCAAAGCCATGATCGACGAGGGTTTCCACCCCATGACCATGTATTTCCCGTTGGTGGTGCATGGCGCATTGCTGATGGAGCCGACGGAATCCGAATCCAAGGAAACGCTGGACCTTTACATCAAGACCGTGCGTGCGCTCGCAGAACGCGCCAAGGCGGGCAACGCTGAGCTGTTCACCGAAGCGCCGATACACACGCCCCGGCGGCGGCTGGATGAAACGGCGGCAGCACGAAAACCCATCCTGCGTTGGACACCCGAAGCAGCGGGCGAATAGTCGGCTTTCCAGAAAGCTCTATTACAGGAAGCCTTCGCCATCTTCATCGGGTGGCGGCATGTCCACGTCGTCTTCATCATTATACAAGTCATCTATATACGAGAATTCCTTGCGCAGACCGCGACGGGCGAGCAGCTTTCTTTGTGCCGGTTCGGGGAAGTCGGTAAACATAACGTGGCCGCGCTCTATCAAAACGTCGATCAAATCTTCCAGCACACGAACGATTCCGAGATCGGATTCAAGCAATTCCTGCTGGGCTTTTGATTCGGGGCTGTCGCCTTGCAAAAACTCTGTCAGCTGGGAATCGTGAGGCGCGACCATATCGGCACCTTCAACGTGCTCGCTCAGCACCGCGATGATGCGACCTTCAGCGTTGCGCATCACATAAGGCATGGTGGCGTCCTTTTCCCCAAATCGTTCAATGTGCTGCCAGTCTAGCCGCCATGCCGGGCGCGGGCAACGGCCTCAACCAGCATCAATAATTTCGTAATCGTGGGTAATTTCTGCTGTTTTTGCGAGCATGGCAACGGCGGAGCAATATTTCTCTACCGAAAGCTGGATGGCACGCTCGACCCGGGAAGGCTCAATACTCTGGCCCGTTACCTTGAAGTGCATGTGGATGTGGGAGAACACCTTGGGCGTGGTTTCGACGCGCTCTGCCGAGATTTCGACAACGCAGTCGCTGATCGCCTGACGGGATTTTTTTAAAATGCTAACCACGTCAATGGACGAACAGCCGCCCATGCCCAGCAATACCATTTCCATGGGCCGGGCGCCTGAATCCTTACCGCCGAAAGCGGGCGAGCTATCCATACGAACGGTGTGGCCGCTTTCGGTTTCGCCGTCAAAGGCGGCGCCGTCGCCGGTCCATTTAACATTTACTTTCATCGCTGATCTTTCATTGGCGGGTTAAGGCAGGTTGAAGCGGGTATTGGCAAATTAAGGCAGGTCGAGCAACGCCACCTCGGCGCCATCGGGGGCGTCGATGGTAATTTCGGTTTCGTCTTCAATCTCGATCCCGGCACGCGCCGGAGCCAGTTGCCCGTTGATGGAAATCTCGCCTTTTCCCGAAACCACATATGCCCGGCGTCCGACATCAAGCTTGTACGTGACCTGCCCGCCCGCGGTCATGTTGGCAGCCAGGAACGCGGCATCCTGGTTGATAAACATAGCACCGCTTTCCTTGTCCTGGTCGCGGCCCGATACCAGCAATTGCAGGGTGTCGGGCTTATCGCGGGAAACATCGACCGCATCCCAACGCGGCGCCAGCCCCAACGCGTTGGGCTGAATCCATATCTGGAACAAGGTCAGGGGCTCGGTGCCTTCATTGTATTCTGAATGGCGAATGCCGCGCCCGGCACTCATCACCTGCACCTGCCCGGCGCTGGTCTCGCCCCAGTTGCCTTCGCTGTCTTCGTGGCTGACGGCGCCGGTGCGCACATAGGTGATAATTTCCATGTCGCGGTGCGGGTGGGTCGGAAAGCCGCCCCCGGCCGCAATGGTATCGTCGTTCCAGACACGAAGGTCGCCGAAGCCCATGCGTTCGGGGTCATAATATTCGGCAAAGCTGAAATGATGGTGTGCATCCAGCCAACCATGGTTGGCGTGGCCCAGTCGTTCCAGTGGGGTAATCCTGATCATTCGCCGGGTCTCCTTCCTAAATGGGCTCAAAACACCCTGTGGACGCAAAAAAATAGCGGCCTGAATGTTTTTCGCCTGACCCTTAAAATAATCGTTTTTTTGCCCATTACCAGACCCCATATGAAATGGATCGGCCCAAGCACCATTAACCACCATATAAAAATGAGAACCCGTCCATGGGCAGACCCCGTGAATCAAATATGAATGACACCATGGCGTATCCGGACCCGACAGGCGTGCGGCTGCCCTTGCCACTGGCTGGGCGTCAGTATTGTGGTGATTTGAACATTCGTATCGGTCATGACGGCAGTTGGTATTACAACGCCAAGCGCATTGATCAACCCGAAATGATAAGCCTGTTTGCCAGTTTCCTGACGCGCGACGATGATGGTGCCTACTGGCTGGTGACGCCCACCGAAATGGGCCGGATTGAGGTTGCCGACGCACCCTTTGTTGCTGTCGAGTGTTTTGTCGGCACGGATGAAACAGCACAGTCCATCAGCCTGCGCACCAATATCGGCCAGATTATTACCCTTGGTGAAACAGCCGCCCTGGTCGACAGGCCATGCCCCGCCACCCGCGAGCCGACAACCTATGCTATTGTCGATAACACCATTGAGGTGCTGCTCGACAAATCGGTTTATAATCATTTGCTTGAGTTAAGCGAAAAGGTTATGCGCGATGGCAAGGTTGTACGAGGCGTTTACAGCGAGGGAACATTCTTCCCCCTTACCCACCACACCGGGTAAGGCAAAAACCCCTTTTCCTTTTCACAATAACCAAGCGCCAGCCCTTTGCGATGGAGAGCCGGACCATGGTTGACCGCAGCTGGATTTCCGCACGCCTGCAAGGTGGCGGGCAGGCTACTGAGCGTGGCGACCATGAGTTCAACCCCGGCTTTCGGCCCAAGGGTGAGCTCAAGGCTGCGGCGGTACTGGTTGGCCTGGTGGCGCACGATGATGCCTTCACCGTGTTGCTGACCCGGCGCACCGAACACCTTGAACACCACCCGGGCCAGATCAGCTTTCCCGGCGGTCACCTCGAACCCGGCGACCTGTCCGCCGAAGATGCGGCGCTTAGGGAGACGCTGGAGGAAACCGGGCTGGCACCTGAGCGCATTGAGGTTGTCGGGCGCCTGGATACCTATGTCACGCGAACCGGTTTTTCCATTACCCCCGTTGTCGGTATCATCACCCCGCCCCTGAAGTTGAACATAGACGCCCATGAGGTCGCCGAGGTCTTTGAGGTGCCGCTGGCACACTTTCTGGAACCCGAAAACCACCAGCGCCTCGAGCGAAGTTATCAGGGAACGAAACGCGGGTTTTACGCCATGCCTTATGAAGACTATTATATTTGGGGTGCGACGGCGGGTATGCTGAGAAACCTTTATCAGGTTTTATCCGATTAACGTGGCTGGTGGCCGCTGGCGCAGACTTAACAAAATGGCCTGATAGACGGGCCAGATATAAGGGAAAACCATGGTTCGAATAATTTTCACCTACGTTGTGCCGTTGATCCTGCCAACGATATTCTATTTTTCGTGGATGTCTTGGGTTCGCCGCAAGGTAACGGCGGCAAAGGCGGCGGGTGAAGATGTTGAACACCTCGATCTTAAAACACCGTGGTTGCGCCTGTTTCTGGCCGGTTTCGTATTAATGGCCGTTGGCCTGGTGGTGGTGGCTACCGTCGGCGGGGAACCGCCAAGTGCAAGCTACCAAGCACCGCGCTATGTTGACGGCAAAATAGAACCGGCCATAAGTATTCCCAAGTAGGCCCGGCCAAACGAGCCGGGCAAACCGAACCTAAACCAACGCGACCCACCAAAGCGGAGCATGCCCTTGGAGCCCAGCGGAAAACTGCCGCCACAGGCCTGGATGAAGACACCGGAAACCCGCGGCGTTATGAAGGCGTTATCAGACGCCGGTGTAGAGGCACGATTTATCGGTGGGTGCGTACGCGACTCGCTGCTCAAACGCCCGGTGCGTGATATTGATATCGCCACCCCGGTGGAGCCGGACCGCATTATACAGATTCTCGAAGCTGCCAACATTCACGCCATTCCCACCGGCATTGAACACGGCACCATCACGGCGGTTATTAATAAGCACCATTTTGAAATCACTACCCTGCGCGTGGACGTTGAGACCGATGGCCGCCGGGCGCGTGTTTCCTTTACCGACGACTGGACACGCGATGCGGCGCGGCGCGACTTCACCATTAATTGCCTTTCGGCTAATGAGGCAGGCGATATTTATGACCCCTACGACGGCCTAGAAGACCTGGGCCGTGGCCGGATACGGTTCGTCGGCCGGGCCCACCAACGCATCGAGGAAGATGTGCTTCGGTTGCTTCGTTTTTTCCGCTTTTATGCCGAATATGGAAAGCCACCCATCAACAGCGAAGCCCTTGCGGCGTGTCGGTTTATGGCGCCCCGGCTGGGGGAACTTTCCGGCGAACGGGTGCGCGGCGAGGTTTTTCGTATTTTAATGGCGCCCAACCCGGCCGATACCGTAACGCTGATGCGCGCCGAAGGTGTGCTTGAAACCATTTTGCCCGAAGCGGGAGATGTCGGGCGGTTGCGCGTTCTGTCGTGGTTGCTGGAACGGGGCATCAATTTACCGGAAATTGAAATCACCCCGGTGCGGCGGCTGGCGGCACTGATATTTCCCGATAGCCCGCGTGGCGATGCAAACGTTGGTGCCGCCATCGGCGAAGCAGTAGCACGTCGGTTGAAGTTTTCCAACGCCGAGCGGCGCCACCTCATTGCCATGCTTTGCCCTGTGATGGCGTTTGCTCCGGACATGAGCGAACAAGCCGTCAGGCGGGTGTGTTACGAAAGCAGCGCCGAGGGAGCCATCGACACCGCCGTGCTGGCCTGGGCCGGGTCGCTGGCCCGCGAAGATCGCGGGGGCAGCGATGCCACCGAGCAATGGCTGGCCGTTATTCGCACCGCCCAGGCCTGGGAGCCCCTTGAGCTGCCCGTTCAGGGGGCGGACGCCCTGGCCTTGGGCGCCCAGCCGGGGCCAGCCATGGGCGCGGCCCTGAAAAAAGTCGAGGCATGGTGGATCGACGGTGATTTCCGTGCCGACCGGGCAGCCTGCCTCGGCGAACTGCAAAAACACGTATAGCGTTTAAGCTTATTTACCTTTTATATTCAATGGTTGTGGGGGTAACGATGGCTTTGCCATCAGCGGTCTTGCTGCTATAAGTAGTGCCAGCCAAAGGCAATTGTACGATCGTTACATTAACAAACTGAAATATAATAACAATGTAATATATAGTGCATCCTTTGGTTGAACTATGGGGGGGTATCAGCCGAATGTCGGTGGAAAGTCCTAAGCGCAAACCGTTTCCCTTAATCCGCGTGGCCCTGGCGGCCATCACGGTGGGGGCAGCTATTGTGGTCGGCGCTCAGGTTTTTGAACAACAACTGCACGACGAAAGCATCGACATCGTTCCCGGGCCCATCGTTCCCGGCACCCAGTACCCGGACGAAGCGTTCACCGGCAAGGATGTTGCCCAGCCGATCAACTTTTCCCACAAAATTCACGCCGGCGATAACCAGATCAACTGCATGTACTGCCACACGTATGCGCGGCGCTCGAAGGTTTCGGGCATTCCGCCACTTTCAAAATGCATGGGCTGCCACACGGTAATCGCCACCGAAAAACCTGAAATTGAAAAATTAACCGCCTATTGGGAACGCGGCGAAAGCCCGCAATGGAAAAAAGTCCATGACCTTCCCGATTTTGTGCACTTCACACATCAACGCCACCTGAAACGCTTCTTGTTCGACAACGCCGAACTGGACGTATCGGATGCCAAGCGGGTGTGTTCCATGTGCCATGGCGATATTGCCGAAATGGGGGTGGCCAAAAAATCTCGCCCCCTGACCATGGGGTTCTGTGTGCGCTGTCATGAAGCGAACCAGGGCGCCAACGATTGTACGCAGTGTCATAAGTAGGGAAAACATGACCGAAACGAAAATTGATCGCAGAAGTTTCCTGAAAGCACTGGGCCTTGGTGGCGCCGGTGTGGCACTGGCCGGTTGTGACCTGCCGTCTTACGTAACGCTGGAAGAAGGCGAAGAAACGGTACTGTCCTATCTGGCGCCCGATGATTACACCATTCCCGGCGTCGGCCAGTGGTATGCCTCGACCTGTCTGCAATGTGCAGCGGGCTGCGGGGTTCATGGCCGGGTGCGCGAAGGACGCGTCCTAAAACTGGAAGGCAACCCGAAATCAGCCCTTAATAAAGGCCGCCTTTGCCAAATGGGCCAGGCCGGACTGCAAACCCACTTCAACCCCGACCGCGTGCAAACGCCCATGGTGCGCAAGGGTGGCAAGCTGGCCCCGGCCAGCTGGGACGAAGCACTTGAGACCATCAACGCGAAACCGGGCCACGCAGCATGGATGACCGGCACCATCAGCGGCCACCAACGCACCATGGTTGAGGCCCACCTAGCCGCCATGGGCGACGGTAGCCATTACGTGATGGAGGTTATCAACCAACAGGCATGGTCTCAGGCGGCCCGTGACATGTTAGGCGACAGCCAGCCGCGGCTGCGCATTGATAAGGCCGAGGTCATTTTTTCGCTGGGCGCAGATTTCCTCGGCACCTTTGGCTCACCGGTCAGCAACGCGGCGCAGTACGCGGATTTCCGCACCGTGCCGCGCGGCGTGCTTATTCAGGCGGAACCCGCCATGTCGTTAACCGGTGCCAATGCCGACCATTGGGTTGGCGTCAGCCCCGGAGGCGAAGTGGCGTTGGCCATGGGTGTTGCCCACGAGCTGGTCAAGGGCAACAACATCACCACCACCGCATTGCCGGCCAACATCAGGCGCCTGATTGAACTGTACGACCCTGCCGCCACGGCGGCGGCGGCGGGTGTGCGCGCCGAAACGGTAACCAAGATTGCCACCATGCTGGCCGAACACGACCCCAGCCTTGTTCTTGCTGGTGGCTCCGCCACACAGGGCGAAAACGGCTACCAAGTTGCCGTGGCCGCCATGACCCTGAACATCCTGCTAAACAACATCGGGCGCACCATCGAGGCCAGCAACAAACCCGCTTATGCACAACTGGCGCCCATCGAGGGCAACACCGCCGATCTGGCAGGCTTTATTGCCGAAGCCGAAGCCGGGGCCATTGATGTTGCCTTTGTTTCCGGCGCCAACCCGCTTTATGTCGCACCCGAGGCGCTGGGCATGGCTAATGCCTGGAACAAAATCGGCTTCAAGGTGGTGCTGGCAACCTTTATGGATGAAACCGCAGAAGGCGCCGATGTGGTCCTACCCATGGCATCGGCGCTGGAAGACTGGGGCAGCCATGTAGCGGCCAGCGATGGCGGCGCAGCCGAATTGTTGTTGCAACAGCCGCTGATGGAACCCGTGTTCCCCGAGACCCGCGGCTTCGGTGATGTCGTGTTGGCCATGGCCAAGGCCAAGGGCGCCAGCGGCTTGGACGATTTTGATGATTATTACGCCCTGTTGCGCACCGCCGTCAGCGCCATGAAGGGCAGCGCCAATGAAAGCGATTGGCTGGCCGCCCTCAGCGAAGGCCAGACCCCAATGGCGACGACCAAGCGCGCTTTGTATCCGCAATTTGAAGACATAACCCTTGCCGCACCGGCGGAAAAAGACGGCAAGCTGGTGTTGGTGGCCGCGCCGCGCCAGGGCATGTGGGATGGCCGCCATGCCAACCTGCCGTGGTTGCAGGAAGCGCCGGACCAGATTTCAAAAGTGGTGTGGGACTCCTGGGCCGAACTGCACCCCAGCACCGCGAAGCGCCTTGGCGTCAAGGAGGGCGACTACGTCACCGTGTCGTCGGCCAGCGGCGCAATTTCCACGCGGGTTTATATTTACAAGGGTGTCCACCCCGATGCCATCGCCATACCCATAGGCCGTGGTCACAGTGCCATGGGCCGCTGGGCCAAGGACAACGGGGTCAACCCACTGTCCATTCTTGATGCTGTCTTTGAAGCCAAAACCGGTGAGCTGGCAATGGCCGCAACCCGCGTTGACGTACGTGCCGACGGCAAGAACCGCCACCTGGTCAAACTGATGGAAGTTGACAGCCAGCACGGGCGCAAACTAGCCGCCACCATACCAGCTGCCCAACAGCACCGCACCGAAGGAGGGGCCTGACATGCCATCATTGTTTGGAAACCTGCTCAAGGGCTGGAACCAGTACTCAAAAGGTATTGAAGACGGCGGCCACCACGAATACGACCACATGTGGGCCATGGTCATCGATCTCGATAAATGCACCGGCTGCAACGCGTGTTCTGTTGCCTGCACCGCAGAAAACAACATTGCTACCGTGGGTGAGGAAAAATACGGCGCGCGCCAATCCATGCAGTGGATCAGGGTGGAGCGCTATTTCGACGAACCCGATCTAGGTCCAGCCGACAGCAACGCTGATTTCCAGGATCGCGGCGCATCGTTCGTGCCGACCATGTGCCAGCAATGCAATGCCGCGCCGTGCGAGCCGGTTTGCCCAGTTGCCGCCACGTATCACACCATCGATGGCCTGAACGCACAGATTTATAACCGCTGCATCGGGTCACGCTATTGCGCCAACAACTGCCCATACCGCCTTCGCGTGTTCAACTTCTATTCCTATTATGGCGAAGAGGGTGCATGGCCGGCGCCGATGGACCAGCAGCTAAACCCGGATATTACCGTGCGCGACAAGGGCGTGATGGAAAAATGCACGTTCTGCATCCAGCGCATTCGCGCCGGCAAGGACAAGGCCAAAATGGAAAATCGCCCGGTCGAAGACGGCGAAGTCGTGACCGCGTGCCAGCAGACCTGCCCGACCAGAGCCATTGTTTTCGGTGATCTGATGGACCCGAATAGCGAAGTCACCAAGGTGTGGGCCAAGCAACAGGTCAAGCTGGGCAAGCACACGCAAAACAAGTCTGATCCCAAGCTGCGCGGCTATCGGCTGTTTGAGGAACTGAACACCGACCCCAGCGTGCTCTACCTCGAACGCGTGCGGGAGACCTGAGACCATGAGCAACACATCCGCCAAGCACCTGACCGAGGAAAAGGTCAAGGACATCGATGAAAACATCGCATGGGCGAAAATCAACGAAGATGTGCTGCGTTCGATGCAGAACCCCCGGCGCGGCTACTGGGTGGCGCTGGCCATTTGCATGGCCATGTTCTCGGTAATGATTTACGCCGAAGTTTACCAGTATATCGTCGGTATGGGCCCGGCCGGACTTAACAACTCGCATATGTGGGATTTGTATATTTCCACCTTTGTGTTCTGGATCGGCATGAGCCATTCCGGAACGTTGCTTTCGGCCATCTTGCACATCGTGCACGCCGACTGGCGCAAGCCTATTTATCGTTTTGCCGAAGCCATGACCACGTTCTCGTTGATGACGGCAGGCCTGTTCCCGGTTATCCACTTAGGAAGAGTCTGGAACTTTTACTGGGTCATGCCTTACATGAGCGACCGCGGCATCTGGCCCAATTTCCGCTCACCCCTGGTTTGGGATGCCTTCGCCATTACCACGTACTTAACGTCGTCGATGCTGTTTTTGTATATCGGCATGATCCCTGATCTGGCCATTTGCCGCGACAACGTAACCGGCTGGCGCAAGAGGCTGTACACATGGCTGTCGCTGGGCTGGCACGGCGATGACCGGCAATGGCGCAATTTCCGCATCACCTATCTGATGATCGCATGCTTCCTGATTCCGCTGGCGGTCTCGGTGCATTCCATCGTTTCCATGGACTTTGCAATGTCCATTATGCCGGGCTGGCATGTCACCACTTTCCCGCCCTACTTCGTGGCGGGCGCCCTGTATTCTGGCTGTGCCGCCATCATCACGCTGTTTATCCTGTTGCGCTATTTCTTCAAGTTCGAGGAATACATGACCTTCCCCATTCTGGACAAGGTCTGCAAGCTGACGTTCGTGATCGCCATGGTGTGGACATACCTGAACCTGATCGAGTTTGCCTCCGTGTGGTATGGCCATGACATTCCGTCAAAAGAAGTGCTGCTGGCCAAGGCCTATGGCCCTTATGCGCCGTTCTTCTGGTCGATGGTCGTGTTCGGTTCGGTGTTGCCGTTCGCACTGCTTTCAAAGTGGGTGCGGCGTAACATGTATATCCTGTTTGTGGTTTCAGTATTGTTGAACGTCGGCATGTGGCTTGAACGCTGGATGATCGTTACCCCCACCCTGTCGCTGGGCTACCACCCGTGGGGCTGGAACATCATGTGGCCGGGCTGGGTTGAATGGGCCATGGTGTTTGGCAGCTTCGGCTGGTTCGGCATGTTGTTCCTGATATTCGTCAAGGTGTTCCCTTCGGTCTCCATGTATGAAGTGAAGGAAATGGTCTTCCACAGGAAGCGCGTTATTTACGAAGACGTCGACGAAATGATGGTCATTCACGCAGGTGTTCCCGGCCCCGAGAGCGCCGGCACCAAACCGGGAGGACCGTGAGCATGGCAACGCATCGCATATTCGGCCTGTTCGCTGATTTCGACCAAGCCTTTGAAGTGATAGCCGGTATTCGCCGCTACGAAGTGCCGGGCGTAACGGTTGATCATGTGCGCATCAAGTCGCCCATCGAGCATCCTGAAATTGAAGATGTGCTCGGTGAACGCCCGACCAATATTCCCAAGTGGGCGTTTGGTGGCGGTTTGTTCGGGCTTGTTTTCTTCTTTTTCTTCCTTGCCGGCGCGCAGGCCAACTTCCTGGTGCAGCCACAGGGTGGCAAGCCGGTGATTACCATTCCGTCGAACCTGGTGCTGGCGTATGAAATGTTGATCCTGTTTGGTGTGCTGGCAACGCTGGTTGGATTTATTGTCGGCGCGCGCCTGATGCGCAAGCGCGGCCCGTTCTACGACAAGGCCGTGAGTCTGGACCAGATCGGCATCGTGATTGAAATGATTGACGATGATCAGCGTGATAGCATGCGCCAGTTGTTTGCCCGTCACAAAGTTATCGACGTGTTTGAGGAGAAGGTCGAATGATGCGCCGCCTTTTTCCGATAATTGCCGCCGCTGCGTTGGTTTCCCTTTTAAGTGCGGGCGAAGCACACGCCTGGCCGTGGTCGAATGACATGGTCAACCAGCCTTCAATCAAGCCGCAGGAAAAAACGCTGCCGATGCTGAAACGCTCGGTGCCCATTACTGGTGTTGCCACGCCGTGGGCCGACCGTGATGCCACGGAGGCATTAAAAAACCCCGTCGCGGCAACCGGCGAATCCGTTCGTCTGGGCAGAAAAATGTTCCGTATATACTGTGCCGCATGTCATGGCCTGACCGGCCGCGCCGAAAGCCCGGTGGCGGAAAAAATTGGTGCGCCGGACCTGACCGACCCCGACCTGATGGATGACCTGAGCGAAGGCTGGATTTTTGGCACCATCACGTTTGGCAGCGCCATCATGCCCCCCTATGGGCGCGCCGGTGACATGAACGATGAAGCGCGCGGTGCCAACGACCTGTCGGTCGAGGAACGCTGGCACGTGGTTAACTACATCACCCACCAGCTTCGTAACGACGCTGCAGCCGCCGGGCCCCTGCCCGATAAGGAGAATTGATCATGCTTGAATTTGGCAGCTGGTCCGTGTTGACCACCAATTTCCTGATCGTCACCTACATGGCGTTAAGCGGGGCTATTTTCCCGGTGATCCTGCATTTGGCGGGCGGCAAGTGGCGGGTGCAGATCCGTTTTCTTTCGGCCTCGACCACCATGCTGTTCCCGATAGCTTTTGTTTTGCTGGTGATTTTGCTGGTCAATGGCGAAAGAACCTTCCCGTGGCTGGCGCAGGCATCGCTGGGCGGGCTTGAGCACCTTCCCGGTTGGCATAACTACACCTTCCTCGTCGTCCGACAGCTCGTCGGTTTTGCCATTGTTGCCGGGCTTTCGCTGGCCGCCATGCGTTGCCAGTATTTGTCTGAAGCCAACACTGGCCAGCACAACCCGAAATTGTTCAACCGGTTGGCCATCATCATGCCGTTTGCCTATGTTATCTACGGCACCATGATCGCGTGGGATTTCGAAATGACGCTGGAGCCCGGCTGGCACAGTGCGTCGTACGGCGCCTACCAGTTCCAAAGTGCTTTTCACGGTTTTTTGGGTTTCTTCACCGTGGTGCTTTACCTTCTTTATCGGTCTGACCGGCTGACCCGCCCGTTCGAACCGCGCATTTTCAATTACATGGCGCAGTTCATGTTGGCCATGAGCATCATGTGGGTGTACTTCTACTTCACCCAGTTCCTGATCATGTGGTATGGGCGCCTGCCCACCGACATGGACCGTTACTGGCGCATGATTGACGAAGGATATCTGCCGCTGGGCGTAACGTTCCTGATCCTCAAATTCTTCGTTCCGTTTTGTGTGTTCCTGTTCAAGAAAATGCGCCACAGCCCGTCGATCATCATGTCGGTTGGGTTCATGATTATTCTTGGCACATGGATTGAACGTTACGTCTGGGTTACCGGCTCGGTACCCAGCGATCAGTTCCACATTCCGTTCACCACCGCCTTTGATGTCGCCGTGACGGTAGGCATCATGGCCGCCTCGGCGCTGTCGATGATCTGGGCGCTGATGCACTGGTGGCTGATCCGCCACAATTAATTAAAACGCTAACTTCGCGTCTGGCGCATGGCTTCACCCAGCACCATAGCGGCTGCGACGGCGACGTTCAGCGAGCGTGCTCCGGGCACCATTTCCACCCTGATGCGGGCATCGGCCCGGTCGTGAACGGCCTCTGGTACACCAGCGCTTTCGCGGCCCACCATCAAGGTGTCGCCCGCGTGAAACCGGAAATCTGTATAAACGGCTTCGGCCTGTGTGCTCAGCAGTACCAGTCGCGGGGCGTGGTTGGTGGCCGTCTCGCCCCGGGCGGCCCCGAAGGTGGCCTGAAAGGTGTCCCACGAGGCATGGTGGGTGCGCCCTGCGGGGTCTAGGTAATCCATGCCGGCACGGCGCAAATGGCGGTCGGAGAAGACAAAACCGCATGGCTCGATGATGTCGACGGCCACCCCCAGGCACGCCGCCAGCCGCAGCAATGTGCCGGTATTTTGTGGAATATCAGGCTGGTAGAGGGCAAGGCGCATGGATCAGATTCCTGCTTGGGGGTAGATCGGGATATCGCCAGTGGAGACGACTTAATATTAGGAAAAGTTAATCTTTAGCCTTTTCCACGGTCAGTTTTTGATTTATACCAGAATTTCTGGGCAAACCCGCCATTGTTGCTGGCCCCTAAATCCTGTAAACGATGGGGTGGATTACCCCAACGTTCATTGGCCCTTTCACCGGGGCTTTTAATTTGGGCTTCAGGTCTGATAACAGTTGGCGGCCTTGCAACGGCAATCCCGAAAGGCATTGAGATGACGAACTCTCCCAATCGCGCTTCTTCCAAAAGCGAAACCGCTGAAAACGACGAACGACGGGACTTTCTTTTAATTTCAACCACCACCTTGAGCCTTGCGGGCGTCGGCATTGCCGTTTGGCCGTTCATCAGCTCGATCAACCCGGCCAAGGATGTGCTGGCGCTGGCCTCAACCGAGGTTGACCTTTCCGCCATTGAGGTGGGCCAGGCCGTGACCGTGTTGTGGCGTGGCAAGCCGGTGTTTATTCGCCATCGTTCGGAAGAAGAAATTAAAATGGCCCGCGACGTCGACATCAACGCGCTGCCTGACCCGCAAATCGATGAAGACCGGGTGCAGAAAGCCGAATGGCTGGTCATGGTTGGTGTTTGTACGCATCTTGGTTGTATTCCGTCGGGCCAGAATCTGGGCGACAAAAAGGGTGATTTCGGCGGCTGGTTCTGCCCCTGCCACGGCTCGCACTACGATACCGCGGGACGCGTTCGCAAGGGGCCGGCGCCGTTTAACCTGTCCATACCCGGCTATTCGTTCATTGACGATCAAAACATCCTGATCGGTTGAGGTAGTTCCCATGAAACGTATGCAAACCAACAACCGCCTGCTCATGTGGATTGACGAGCGCCTGCCGATCTTCAGTTATGCAGATGAAAACCTCGTCGCTTATCCGACGCCTAAGAACCTCAGCTATTGGTGGAACTATGGCGTTCTTGCCGCCGTCATCATGATGATCATGATTGTTACCGGCATTTTCCTGGCCATGAACTACCAGCCACACGCCGATGTCGCCTTCCAGAGCGTCGAGCGCATCGTGCGTGACGTCAACTATGGCTGGTTGCTGCGCAACCTGCACATGAACGGCGGCTCGATGTTCTTCATCGTGGTTTATATCCACATTTTCCGCGGCCTTTATTACGGGTCCTACAAGGCGCCGCGCGAACTGCTGTGGATGATCGGTGTCACCATTTATGTGGTCATGATGGCAACCGCCTTCATGGGCTACGTTCTGCCGTGGGGCCAAATGAGCTTCTGGGGTGCCACTGTTATTACCAACCTGTTCTCGGCCATTCCGTTAATTGGCGATTACATCGTGGTCTGGATCTGGGGCGGGTTCTCGGTCGATGTACCCACCATCAACCGCTTTTTCGTGTGGCACTACCTGCTACCGATGATCCTGGTGGCGCTGGTGGTTATTCATATGTGGGCCCTGCACGTGCATAAATCCAACAACCCGCTGGGCATTGAAATAAAAAGCCCGCAGGACATGATGCCGTTCCATCCGTTCTATACCATCAAGGATTTGTATGGCCTCGGCATCTTCATGATCATCTACATGTTCTTTGTCTTTTTCGCCCCCGACTTCTTCGGCGAACCCGACAACTACATCCCCGCCAACCCCATGGTGACGCCGCCACACATTGTGCCGGAATGGTACTTCCTGCCGTTCTACGCAATCCTGCGCGCCATCCCTGACAAACTGGGCGGCGTGGTCGTAATGTTTGCGGGCGTGCTAATCCTTTATGTCCTGCCGTGGCTGGATACTTCCAAGGTGCGTTCCGGAACCTACCGGCCCATCTTCAAACAGCTGTTCTGGATTTTCGTGGCCAACGCCATTTTCCTTGGCTGGCTGGGCGGCAAGCCCGCGGAAGGCGTGTATCTGATCCTCAGTCGCCTTTCGACGGGCTATTACTTCTTGTTTTTCCTTTCCCTGCCGTTTTTGGGAAAATGGGAAAAACCGAAACCGTTGCCAGCCAGCATTTTCGAGGAAGTGGCCAAAAAATGCCGCACCAAGGAGGACAGTTAATGAAAACCAATAAACCCCTTCTTGGCGGAATCTCGGTTGCCGTACTGGCCGTTGCCCTTCTGCCTTTCATGGCCGAGGCCTCGGTAACCAAGACCGAGCCCCTGCCGAGCCTCAAGTGGTCGTTCGAGGGCATGTTTGGTGCCTATGACCACGCCCAGCTTAAACGCGGCTCACAGATATATTTCGAGGTCTGTTCAAGCTGCCATTCGCTGGAAATGGTTTCTTATCGCAACCTGATTGATATCGGTTTCAGCGAAGAAGAAGCCAAGGCCATTGCCGCCAACTACGAAGTTGAGGATGGCCCCGACGAAGAAGGTGAGATGTTCACCCGCCCGGCCAAACTGTCTGATCGTTTTGTCAATCCGTACGCCAACGAAAAAGCATCGCGCGCCGCCAATGGCGGTGCCTTTCCGCCCGACCTTTCGGTTATAACCAAAGCGCGAAAGAACGGCGTCAACTACATCTACGGCCTGATGACCGGCTACCTTGACGATGCGCCGGAAGGTTTTGAGATGTCGGAAGGAACGTATTACAACCGGTATTTCTCCGGCCACCAGATCTTCATGGCGCAGCCGCTTTACGAAGAAGCGGTTGAATACGAAGATGGCACCGAACCGACGCTGGAGCAGCACGCCAAGGACATTACGTCCTTCCTGGCGTGGGCGGCCAATCCGGAAATGGAAGAACGCAAGCGCCTCGGCATCAAGGTATTGCTGTACCTTTTCGTGCTAACGGCCATGTTCTACGCGCTTAAACGGCGCATCTGGAACCGCATCTGCCTCGACGAATACACCCACGGGCCGTATGTCGAGGAATTTGAAAGCGAAATTAACAAGAACAAGCGGCCGAACTGATTGGCTTGCTACCTAATAACAAAACCCGCCGGTTAATTTTCCGGCGGGTTTTTTGTTGGCTGTTTAGGTTTTGCGCTTCGGCAGTGTAACGCGCGGGTGCGTCGAAAGCGGACGCTTGGTGCGCTTGGTTTCATCGGCCTTTTGGGCATTGTCGCCGTAAGTCCAAAACCGGTGCAAGACGTCTTCCATTTCCGCATCGCTCAGCAAATCCGGTTCTGCCACCTGCAAGGCCAACTGGTATTGCTGGGCCAGAACCTCGACCTCAACGGCCAGCGACAGTGCCTTTTCGAGATTATCGCCAAAGGCGATCATGCCATGGCGCGCCAGCAGGCAGGCCCGTCGACCATCCATAGCCTTGATGGCGGCTTGTGAAAGTTCGTCGGTGCCAAATGGGTGATAATCTGCACAGCGGATGGACTTGGCGCCCGCCACCGCCACCATGTAATGAAATGGTGGAATATCGCGGCCCAGACAAGCCAGCGCCGTGGCATAGGGTGAGTGGGCATGAACAATGGCGCGGGCGTAGTCGCGGGCCTTGTAAATATCGAGGTGAAAACGCCACTCGCTCGATGGCGCATAGTGGCCGATGGCGTTGGCGTCCATATCCATCTCGACAATGTCTTGGGGCAACAGCTTTTCATAACGCACACCCGATGGCGTAATCAACATGCCGCCCTTGATGCGCGCTGACACATTGCCAGACGTTCCAGCGCTCAAGCCTGTTTCGTTGAGGCGCAGCGCGGTGGCGATAATCTCGCGGCGAAGGTCAATATTTTCCATGTGTCCAGCCGACCTATGTTGCCATTTCCGGATACAGCGCCGCCAGTCCCGCGGCCGAAGCCTTGGCGATGCCGCGTTCGGTAATCAACCCGGTCACGTATTTAGCGGGTGTAACGTCAAAGGCCGGGTTGGCGGCCTTGGAGCCTTCGGAAACAATGCGCAGGGTTTCCACCTCCCCATCGCGGTTTAAGCCCGACATTTCGGTAACCTCAGTCTCGGCTCGCTCCTCAATGGGAATATCGCGACCGTCCTCAAGCGTCCAGTCGATGGTGGTGCCGGGAAGCGCCACATAGAACGGCACGTTGTTGTCGTGAGCCGCTAAGGCCTTCAAATAAGTGCCAATTTTGTTGCACACATCGCCGGTCCGCGTGGTGCGGTCGGTGCCGACAATGCACAGGTCAACCTTGCCCAGCTGCATCAGGTGGCCACCGGCATTATCGACAATAACCGTGTGCGGCACGCCGTGCTGGTTCAGCTCCCATGCCGTCAGGTTAGCGCCCTGGTTACGGGGCCGGGTTTCATCAACCCACACATGAACGGGGATGCCGGCTTCAAACGCCTTGTATATGGGCGCCGTGGCGGTGCCCCAGTCGACGGTGGCCAGCCACCCGGCGTTACAATGGGTCAGGATGTTAACCGGGCGGCTTGCGCCCGCCTGTTCATAAGCCGCGCCAATCAAACCCATGCCATGCTCGCCAAGGCTTGAGCTGATGGCGACGTCGTCTTCGCAAATTTCGGCCGCACGTGTATAGGCCGCCTCACGCCGTGCGTCAGGCGCCAGTGGCGCCAGCAGGGTGTTCATCTCATCCACCGCCCAGCGCAGGTTGACCGCCGTGGGCCGAGCTTTCAGCAGCGTGTCATAGGCTTTGTTCAGGTTCGCATCGGACGAGTCAGCGCGCATGGCCAGCGCCATGCCATAGGCCGCGGTGGCGCCGATTAACGGGGCGCCACGAACCAGCATGTCAAAAATAGCGCGGGCGGCTGCTTCCACGGTTTCAAGCCGCGCCACTTCAAAGCGAAACGGCAGGCGGGTCTGGTCAATGATCTCGACGATGCCGTCGTCACCATTGGTGGCCTGCCAGATGGTGCGTTGCGGTTTGCCAAATACCTTCATTGCGCCAAAGCCCTTCCGGCAACGGCGTCGAGCTTCTTGAGCATCGCCGGGTCGCGTGCTTCCGGTGCCGTGATAATGGCCATGTCCAGCGCCGTGTGACAGCCATCGGAACAGGCAGCGTCCCGCTTGGCGAGCGCGGGCGTTACCGCCTTGACCAGAGCACGGCCCTTGTCGGCGTTGTCCAGCAGGGTCTTGATGATGCTGTCCACGGTGACGTGGTCATGGTCGGGGTGCCAGCAGTCGAAATCGGTGACCATGGCAACGGTGGCGTAACACATCTCGGCTTCGCGGGCGAGTTTGGCTTCCGGCATGTTGGTCATGCCGATAACGTCACATCCCCAGCTTCTATAAAGGTTGGATTCGGCCAGCGTGGAAAATTGCGGGCCCTCCATGGCCAGATAAGTGCCGCCGCGCTGGTATTTAATGCCCAGTTCCTTGGCTGCCCCCTCAAGGGAATCGCCAAGGCGCGAACAGACCGGGTGACCAAGCCCCACATGCGCTACCAGCCCTTCTCCGTAAAACGATTTTTCGCGCGCAAAGGTGCGGTCGATGAATTGGTCACAAATAACAAAGGTGCCGGGATCAAGGTCTTCTTTAAGCGAGCCACAGGCGGAAACGGATAGAATTTCCGTTACCCCGGCGCGCTTCAGGGCATCGAGGTTGGCACGGTAGTTGACGCGCGAAGGCGGAATGCGGTGGCCGCGACCATGACGCGGCAAAAAGACCATTTTCTGGCCATCGAGTTCGCCGAACAGCAGCTCGTCCGAAGGCTGGCCGAAAGGGCTTTCGACCTTTTTCCATCGGGTGTTTTCCAGCCCGTCGATTTCATAAATGCCGCTGCCGCCGATAACGCCGATAACCGGTGGTGTGCCTGCCGGTGCCGTGCCCATGGTGTCATCCCCTTAAAAAAACCTTATTTTCAGCAGTGTTTCAAGTTCTGCCCGCCGACGCAAGCGCGATCAGACGTTAAAGCGAAACAGCATCACGTCGCCATCCTGGGCCACATAATCACGCCCTTCCTGGCGCATCTTGCCGGCATCCTTGCAGGCCTGCTCGCCGCCCAGAGCGACAAAATCGTCATAGGATATGGTTTCGGCGCGAATAAAACCTTTTTCAAAGTCTGTGTGAATAACACCGGCCGCCTGGGGCGCCTTGGCGCCCTTTTGCACCGTCCAGGCGCGGGTTTCCTTCGGCCCAACGGTGAAAAACGTAATCAGGTGCAAAAGGTCATACCCGGCGCGAATAACCCGCGCCAACCCGGTTTCGTGTAAGCCCAGCGCTTCGAGAAATTCCTGCTTTTCTTCCGCGCTGTCCAGTTGGGCAACTTCTTCCTCAATCTTGACGGAAATAACCACCGCACCAGCACCCTGCCTAGCCGCCATATCGGCAACCTTTTTTGAAAACGCATTGCCTTCGGCGGCAGCATCTTCTTCCACGTTACAAACGTAAAGCACCGGTTTGGAGGTCAGCAATTGCAGCATGGCAAAAGTTTTTTCCTCGTCTTCGGTTACTTCCATTTCACGTGTCGGCTTTCCATCCTGTAGCAGGACCAGGGCGCGTTCCACCAGGCTAAGTTCGAGCATGGCATCCTTGTCGTTGCCGCGGGCCTTCTTGGTCAAGGACACGACGCGCTTTTCCAGGCTTTCAAGATCGGCCAACATCAATTCCGTTTCCACCGTCTCGGCATCGCGCACCGGCTCAACGCCACCTTCGACATGAACGACATTGTCGTCGTCAAAGCAGCGCAGCACATGGATGATGGCATCAACCTCGCGGATGTTACCGAGGAACTGGTTGCCCAGCCCTTCGCCCTTGGACGCACCCTTCACCAGGCCTGCAATATCGACAAACTCAAGCTGGGTGGGCACAACCTCCGCCGACTTTGCCATAACGGCAAGCTTATCCTGTCGCGGGTCAGGCACGGCGACGCGCCCGATGTTGGGCTCAATGGTGCAAAAGGGGAAGTTCTGTGCATCCGCTGCCGCGGTGGCAGTCAGCGCATTGAACAACGTTGACTTGCCAACATTGGGCAGGCCGATAATACCGCATTTAAAACCCATTATTCCTTATCCTTGTTTTTTTGCGGATTAACGTATGCCGCCACCTTGGTCATAAAATCGGCATCGTTCTCGCGGACATCCAGCTCGAAATTTTCGGCCACCGCGTCGAGCAATGGCTCCAGCCATTCGCCGTCGGCCTTGGAAAAATCATTCAACACATGGCCCGAAACCCGGTCTTTTTCGCCGGGGTGGCCGACGCCAAGGCGCACCCGGGCGTAAGCTTCACCGATGGCGGCGTGAATAGAGCGCAAGCCGTTATGCCCGGCATGGCCGCCGCCGCGTTTGACGCGAACCTTGCCCGGCACAAGGTCAATCTCATCGTGTAAAATGATAATATCTTCAGGTGCAATCTTGAAAAACTGGACCGCTTCGGCGACGGAACGGCCGCTTTCGTTCATGAAAGTTTGCGGCTTGAGGATAAGGGTTTTCTCGAGGCCGATTTTGCCTTCTGAAAGTTCGCCCTGAAACTTGACCCGCCATGGAGAAAAGTTATGGCGACGGACAATTTCGTCCGCCGCCATAAACCCGATGTTGTGGCGGTTGCGAGTATATTTTTCGCCCGGGTTTCCGAGCCCCACAACCAACAACATGATCAGTCCTCGCAATAAGGACGAAGGGCCTAGCCCTTGTCTTTATCTTTGCCTTTGTCTTCGCCTTCGCCTTCGCCTTCGGCAGCCGCTTCGCCTTCGGCACCTTCGGCACCTTCTTCGCCTGCGGCAGCTTCAGCTTCTTCCTCTTCGGTCGGCATGACCGTCGGCGCAGCAACCGTGACGATGGTAAAGTCACGGTCAATGGTCGGGCGTGTGCCTTCAGGCAGCGTCAGCTTGCTGATGTGGACTGAATCACCAATATCCATACCAGTGAGATCAATCTCAATGAACTCGGGAATGCTTTCCGGCGAAACCCTCAGTTCCAGCTCGTGACGAACGATGTTCAGCACACCGCCGCGCTTGAGGCCCGGCGATTCTTCCTCATTGATAAAGTGAATAGGCACCTCAACAGAAAGGCGGACATCCTTGTTGACCCTGAGAAAGTCAACGTGGATTGGAACGTCGGTAACCGGATCAAGTTGAACGTCGCGCGGAATCACTCGGTGATTATCGCTGTCTACGACAACATCATAAACGTGCGAGAAAAAACCGCCGCGCATGATGTATTTCTTGAGCTCAATGGGGTCCAGCGAGATTGACAGTGAGTCTTTCTTATCACCATAAATCACGGCAGGAACACGACCCGCACGACGGGTCGCACGGGCTGCCCCCTTACCGGCCCGTTCGCGCTGTGTAGCGCTCATCTTGGAAATTTCAGCCATTGGCTGTACTCCTTTTCCAATTATGGCCCGACCTCCAGGGGTGTCGGTGCCTACACTTCCGCCCATCGCCCCGCTTGTGGAACGCTGGCCGGAAAACCGTTAGTCAAAGAGCGTCGAAACCGAGCTCTCTTCGCTAATGCGTCGCATGGCTTCACCCATTAGGGGCGCTATGCTGAGTTGTTCAATATTGGTAGCGTTTTTCATTTCTTCCGTTGCCTGGATGGTGTCGGTAACGATCATCTTTTCCATCGGCGATTTGGAAATGCGTTCAACGGCAGCGCCGGAAAGCACGCCATGGGAAACATAGGCAAACACCGATTTGGCGCCAGATTCCTTCAAGGCAACAGCGGCGTTACACAACGTCCCGGCTGAATCGACGATATCATCAATCAGAATGCAATTGCGGCCCTCAACCTCACCGATGATGTTCATGACCTCTGACATGCCCGGACCTTCGCGGCGCTTATCGATAATGGCGAGGTCGGCATCAATGCGCTTGGCGACGGCGCGGGCACGAATAACCCCGCCGACGTCTGGTGAAACAACGGTAATGTCATCTTTACCCAGACGCTGCTCAATATCGCGCGTAAACACCGGAGCGGCAAAAAGGTTGTCCACCGGGATATCGAAAAAGCCCTGTATCTGCCCGGCGTGCAAATCCATCGTCAACACGCGGTCGGCGCGCGCCGTGGTGATCATGTTAGCGACCAGCTTGGCCGAAATGGGTGTGCGTGGCGCTGGCTTGCGGTCCTGGCGGGCATAACCAAAATAGGGAATAACGGCCGTAATCCGTCTGGCAGAACCGCGCCTGAGGGCGTCAATCACAACCAGCAATTCCATCAGGTTATCGTTGGCCGGATAGGCGGTGGACTGAATGACGAATACGTCTTCACCGCGCACGTTATCCTGGATTTCAACAAAGATTTCCATGTCGGAAAAACGCCGAATGTCGGCTTTGGTGAGCGGTATTCCCAAGACCTTGGAAATGGCGTCGCCCAACGGCCGATTGCTGTTGCCTGCGATAATTTTCATAAAACCGACTGCCTTTTCCCGAAAATTGCCGTTTCCGGGTTCCGTGCCTGGGGCTCATGGCCTGAGCCTTCCAAGCGCGGCGGAATGTAGCAGCACCCAGAGGGGCTGTAAACGCACAAAATGGCCGGATTTCAAGGCCATTCAGCCCCAAACCCGAAGCCCGGTTCAGGGTGGCGGTGGTGGCCCGCGACCCGGCACCTGAGGAAGCATCGTTTCCGGCGGCTGAGAGCCCTGACCGGCGGAAAAAGCTGCATTGCCGCCCCCGGAAAGGGTGCGGACAATGGCGTCCGCCACCCCCTCGGCGACCGCCGGGGCGACTTCGGCCCAGTTTCCAGCCAGCGCGCCACGGGGAACTTCGGTTTCTTGTACCGCGCGGCCAATGGCCCGGTTGCCGCGAAACACCCGCCAGACGATGCGTACCCGCTCTACACCCTCGACCGAGGTGGCATTGGCGCTCAATTCCACCACCCCGGTCAGGCCATAGGTCGCCTGGCGAGGATCTTCGGTAATCAGCAGGTCGCGCTTCAAAAGGGCATTCTTGAGCGCCAGGGTCAGCGCCCGGGCGTCAGCGCCGCCGAGCCCCTTGATGGTCGACAGCAACACGCCAAACCCGCCCCGGGGGCCACCGGGCAGCGCCGCCTGCACCAGGCCCAGTTCCCCCAATACCCAACTGGCGATGGGCCGGGCGGTCGAGGCGCCAATGGCGCGCACCATAGCGGGGTCAGCCGCACCCCATTCCGCAGCCGTGCCTTCGACACCCAGCGCATACGAATGGATCAACCGGTCATTGGTATCGGTCACCAGCCAGCTCAGGATAACGGGGTAATTGACCGCCGGGTCGGTGTTGGGCTCGGCCCGGCCCGCCAGCACGAACGTCTCATCACCGGGCTGGTTGGCGATGGTGGCATCCACGCCCAGTGGCGCCAGATGGCTGGCAACCGCGTGCGCGATGGCCCCCGCCAGCGCTTCGGGCGCACCGCTCGGCGGCACGATGCGCACCCGCGCCCGGCCTTCTTCCGGCGCCGTGCCCGCAAACCAGCCACCGTTTTCAATACCCCTTGTGCCGAATGTGCCGGGCGTAAAGTTGCTTTTAGGGCTGGAAGCAGAGCACGCACCCAGCAACATCAGGGCTGCCGTTAGCCAAAAAACGGGCTTCATGGCGCGCCCCCCGCTGACGCCAGCGCGATCAACGAAATCTGGCGACCGTAGTCCACCTCGCCCCGGTGCGTGGCGCGGCGGTAACTGTAAAGGCGTGCCTCGTCAGCGTAGGTATCGCAGCCAACATCTTCCACCCGGCCCACCCCGGCATCGTTCAGCCGCGCGGTGACAAAACCGGCGAGGTCAAACTGCCAGTGATTCTTGTTGGTCGATGGAGCAAAAAAACCACCCGCTTCGGCAAAATTACCCATCACCGCATCGTGCAGGTCGGCACCGACTTCGTAAGAGCGCTGGGCAATGCACGGCCCGATGGCGGCGCGCACGTTGCCCGCCTGCGCACCCAGCGCCGCCATGGCGGCAACCGTATTGGCGACAATGCCCGCCACCGCGCCTTTCCACCCGGCGTGCAGCGCGCCGATGACGCCGGCTTCAGGATCAACCAGCAACACGGGCGCACAATCAGCGGTTAAAATACCCAGTGCCAGCCCCGGCGTTTTGCTGACCATGGCGTCGGCCTTGATGTTGTCTTGCGGAACCGCTTCGACGGTGGCAACGGTGGCGGAATGGGACTGGTAGGCGGTGACGATTACCGCGCCGGGAACAGCCAGTTGCTCAAGCGCGCGACGGCGGTTTTCCCGAACGGCAGCGCCGTCATCGCTTGAGCCCGGACCACAGTTAAGGCCCGCGTAAACGCCAATGCTGACCCCGCCTTCGCGAGTCAGGAAGCCGTGACGGCAATTCGGAATATCGAGAATGGATGCGTTCAACATGGACGCCATTATGGGCCATAAAGCAAAAAACGAAAGTGCGGCTCTGTTTACCCGACCTTATCCCGACATTACCCTGACCTTACCCCGACCATGGCGGCAGTTTGAGGCCGGGCCGGGCTATGGCCATTACCTTGAACAAGGTGCCCATCTGCTCCGAATCGGTGAGCCGCTGTGTGGCCGCCTCAATTTCGGCAAGCTGATCGCCCTGGGCGTGCAACATCAATTGATCGGCCCTTTCGCGCATACCAAGGCGGGCCAGAAACGCGCCCTGTGGCACCGGGCCGGAAACTTCGGCCCCTGCGGCCTCGGCAATATCGGCCAGCGCCTGAAAATCCACATGCGAGGTAACATCGGCTTCGCCCGGCGTTTCCAACACATCAAAATATTCATGCGCCTTCAGCGCCTGAAGGGTGTCGCCGATGCCGGATTCAACGTGACCATAATCCACCACCAAGGCTGCGCCGCCATGTTTAACCACATGTGCCGCGATGGCCGCGATGACCGCGGTGCGAGCGGGCGCGCCCTCGAACAGCGCACCGGCCGGAACGTCGCGCAAGGCTTGGGGAATCAACGAAAGGTCTTCAAGATGAGGGCCAATGATAAATTGCAGGCCTTCGCCGGTATCAGACAAACCAACGCACCGCATATGCCAACCGTCATCGGTTTTAATAAATTGCTCGATGGGCAGGGCGTCGAAAAACTCATTGGCAATGATGATGGCGGGGTTTTCGGGAACGGTATCAAACGTGTCGTGCCATGCCGGCTTGCGCAGCATCTGGCTCATGGTGGTGTTCTGTATTTCACGCAACGCCGGACTGGTTTCAACAAAGTGAATACGCGCCGCGTCGTCAAATGCCTCCATCGCGGCGGCAGCGCGAAGGGCGTCGCTCATCAAGGTGCCGCGACCGGGGCCAAGCTCGACCCATTCCAGTGGCTCGGGCGCGCCCATGCCCTGCCATACCACGGCGGACCACAGGCCGATCATTTCACCGAACATCTGGCTGATCTCGGGCGCGGTGATGAAATCGCCGTTAACGCCGAACGGGTCGCGGCGCATGTAATAGCCATACTCCGGATGGGCCAGCACCAGTTCCATATATCTTGAAACGGGCATGGCCCCTTTTTGGGTAATCTCGTCACGAATAAGGCTGTTCAGGTTTGGCACGATCTTGTCTCAGGCTGTTTTCAGGATTGTTTCTTCAAGGCACGCGCCACCAGCCAGAACCCGACCAGCCACATGGGCGCCGAAAGCCATTGGCCCATGGTGGTGCCACCGGCAAGGAAGCCCAGGTGGACATCGGGCTGGCGGAACAGTTCGATGAACGCCCGCGAAGCACCGTAACCCAGCATGAAAACACCGGCCAGTATACCGGGCCGGGCGCGGATGAATTCACTGCGCCACAGCAGATGCATAATGACAAACAACAGCGCGCCTTCCAGCGCCGCTTCATACAGTTGGCTGGGGTGGCGCGCCACCGGGCCGCCGCCGGGAAAAACCATCGCCCACGACACATCGGTTGCGCGACCATACAGTTCGCCGTTGATGAAGTTGGAAAGGCGCCCGAAAAACAAGCCGATGGGCGCGGCCACGGCGGCCATGTCAAAAAAGGCCAGCGTGTTAATCTTGCGCTGGCGACAAAACCAGAAGATGGCAACAATAACGCCCAGCAAACCGCCATGAAACGACATACCGCCCTGCCACACCATGAAAATTTCGCTGGGGTTGGCGGCAAAAAAAGCGGGTTTGTAAAACAGGACATAGCCCAGTCTGCCGCCCAGGATAACGGCGAAGATAGACCACACAAAAAAATCATCCGCCTGGTCACGGGTTGCGGTCTTGGGCTTGAAATCAGACATCCACATTATATAGCGCCAGGCACCGACAAGGCCGGCGATATAGGCCAGCGAATACCAGCGCACGGCAAAGGGGCCGAGTTCAAACAGCACAGGGTCAATACTGGGAAAAGCAATGGCGAGTGTCATGAGGGAAAACTTTCAGGGAATTGTGGCAACAGATGCATCAACGATAAGGGTTATCGGTGGCCAGGTAATTGTTGATGTAATCGGCGATGCCGTCTTCCAGTTCGGTGAACGGTTTTTTATAGCCCGCGGCGCGCAGGCGGATGGTCTGAGCCTGGGTGAAATACTGGTATTTATCGCGAATATTTTCCGGCGTCGGAATGTATTCAATTTTTGGGTCCCTGCCCAGCGCCTGATAAACCGAAACCGTAAGGTCGCGAAACGTGCGCGCCTTGCCGGTACCACAATTATAAATACCGCTAACATCTTCGTTATCCAGCAGCCACATCATGATATCAACGCAATCGTCGATATAAATAAAATCGCGCATCTGCCCGCCATCGGAATAATCCGGGTGGTGTGACTTGAACAACACCGCCGCCTCGCCAGCAGCCGCCTTGGGGTGCAACTGGTGCACAACGGAACGCATTGGCCCTTTGTGGTATTCGTTGGGGCCATAAACGTTAAAGAACTTCAGCCCCGCCCATTGATTGGGGTGGGCTTCACCATCGAGCATCATGCGGGCCACACGGCGGTCAAACAGGTGTTTGCTCCAGCCGTAGGGGTTTAACGGCTTTAGTTTGGCCAGTGCTTCGCAAGTATTGTCGTCTTCAAAGCCCGCCGTTCCATCGCCATAGGTGGCGGCGCTGGAGGCATAAATAAACCGCGACTGATGTGAAGTGCACCACTTCCACAGATCGTAGGTTAACTGGAAATTATTTTCCATGATCAGGTCAACATCGCGCTCGGTGGTTGCCGAAATGGCACCCATGTGAAAGATCGCGTCGATGTTGGTGGCGTTGTCTTCCAGGAACCCGAAAAGTTCATCCGGGTGGACGACATCGTAAAGTTCACGCCCGGCCAGGTTTTTCCATTTGTCATCTTCGCGCAGCCGGTCCACCACAACAATTTTATGATGGCCGCGCGCCTCGAGCGCCCAGACAATGTTGGAACCGATAAACCCGGCGCCGCCGGTAACCACAATCATGGGCCGTATCCCTTTAATTAGTGTTGAGCCCCTGTTATAGGCGTGAGGGAACAGGCGGGCAAGCGGGCGGGCAAATAAGCACGCCGCCAATAAAGCCATAACAAAGCTTACCAATCGCGCGGTTTTCCGGTTATGATTGTGGCCATGCAAACCACAAACCGCTTACTCGATGATCTGGCCAAAGTCGCCAATGGCGCGGTTTCCACCGTCACCGGCCTCAAGGGCGACACCGAAGCCATGGTCCGGCGCCAGCTGGATAAGCTGTTGAGCGAGCACGGCCTGGTCACACGCGAAGAGTTTGAGGCTGTCAAAGCCATGGCCGCCAAGGCGCGGAGCGGCGAAGAACGCCTTACCAAGCGGGTCGAGGCACTGGAAGCCGAGCTAAAAAAGACCAAAAAGCCGGCAAAAGCCAAATAAGCCTGATATTTAGTCTCGATTCGCCGCCTTTTACCCCACTACCGCCCCTCAAGAGCCCCTTTTTTGCCACCCCCGGTTCGCTGGCAGGCGCCCCATCGGCGCCAGTTTCGGGGGTGCAGACCCCCAAAAACCCCCTTATCCACAACATTTCGGCTTCCTGGCCCGCGGCGCGCTTGCGGCCCGGCCAGCGGTATGCACACTAGACATAGTATTGACGTGGGGTGGGAAGCACCAAATGTCGTATTGGCATCATGCCAATGCCCGCCAATGACCGCCAATGACCGGACTTGGCCGCAACGACAACCTTTCGATTCCGCGTTTTGTCATGTTTTGGGGCCTTTTTAGGCCTTTTATGGTCTTTTTTGGCCAGTTTTGAATTTTTTTGTTTTTTTGCCTTCTTGGGAAAGCAACACCATGCCGAGCACCTATCCCGTCAATGCCGACCCGTTCCACAACCCGCTGGACGTGATCGAACACACCATGGGCCAGTATGAATGGCCCATGGACCGCGCCAGCGATTGTGAGATGACCGTGCAGTTGCCGGGCCAATGGTGCCATTATTCGCTGTTCATCAACTGGAGCGAACACGCCCACGCGGTGCAGTTCACCTGTGCGTTTGACCTGCGTATCAACCCGGAAAACCAAGCCCAGGTTTATGAATTGCTGGCCCGGGCCAACGAAACCCTGTGGCTGGGTCACTTCACCCTGTGGGGCGAAGACGGCTTACCCATGTTTCGTCATTCCTTGCCGTTGAAGGGCCAGAGCGACCCCACGCCGGAGCAGGTGCAAGACGTGGTTGAAACCGCACTTTATGAATGCGAGCGCTTTTACCCGGCCTTTCAATACGTCATCTGGGGCGGACGCTCGGCCAAGGATGCGGTTGAGGCGGCCATGATTGAGACCGCCGGTCGGGCCTGATTACCGCGCTTGCGGGCCGGTCGCCCATACCGCGCTTGTGGGCCGGTCGCCCATACCGCGTTTGCGGGCCGGTCGCACATACCGCGTTTGCGGGCCGGTCGCACATGAAAAGGAGAAAAGGCCATGACAACGCTGTTGCTGGTTGGCTGTGGGAAAATGGGCGTTGCCCTGTTGGGTGGCTGGCTGGCCCGCGGCTGGGCGGCAGGCGACATCACCGTTGTTGAGCCCGATGCGAGCGCGCGTGAAGCCATAGCCAAACAATTCGGCGTTGGCGTTATTGCCGATGGTGGCGACCTGGCACCCGACTTTTCCCCCGACGTTATTGTGCTGGCCGTCAAACCACAGATCATGGATCAGGTGCTGGCGGCTTATGTGCGTTTTCAGGATTCAGCAACGTTTGTTTCTATTGCTGCGGGGCGCTCGCTGGCTTCGTTTAGCGCCATTTTGGGTGATGATGCCGCCGTGGTGCGCGCCATGCCCAACACGCCCGCACAGGTTGGGCGCGGCATTTCCGTTGTCGTGGCGAACGATGCCGTAAACGACGATGCCCGCGAAAGTACAACCTCATTGCTGGAAGCTGTCGGCGACGTTAAGTGGATTGACGACGAAAACCTGATGGATGCCGTTACCGCCGTTTCCGGTTCCGGCCCGGCCTATGTGTTTTTGCTGACCGAGGCCCTGGCGCATGGTGGTGTCATGGCGGGCCTGCCGGTGGAACTGGCAGCCGAGTTGGCGCGCGCCACGGTTGCCGGTTCCGGCGAACTGTTGCACCGGGCACCGGAAAGCGCCGAGACCCTGCGCCAGAATGTAACCTCAAAGGGCGGAACCACGGCGGCGGCACTGGATGTTTTGATGCGCCACGGCGCCATGAAGGAACTGCTGGTCGAGGCCGTTGACGCCGCGACCAAACGCTCACGCGAACTTTCAGGGTAGCGGTGTTGATGAACAGTGAAATCACCTTTGATGATTTTCAGCGTGTCGACGTTCGCGTTGGCACCGTGGTGCGCGCCGAGCCTTTCCCCGAAGCGCGCGTGCCGGCCATAAAAATGTGGATCGACTTCGGGGCGGAACTGGGTGAGAAAAAAACATCGGCCCAGATTACTCGACATTACGCGCCAGAAATGCTGGTCGGCCAGCAGGTAGCCGCGGTGGTTAACTTTCCACCGCGCCAGATCGGCAAGTTTATGTCAGAGGTACTGGCACTGGGCTTTCCCGACGCCAACGGCGAGGTGGTGTTGGTATCGCCAAACCAAAATGTGCCCAACGGTGGCAAGCTTTATTAAACCCTAGACCGGAACAGAAATGCGCACCCGAAGGCCACCGCCGGGTGCGTCTTCAAGTGCTATGTCTCCGCCGTGAGCGCGAACGACATCACGCGCGATGGTCATGCCCAGCCCGACACCGCCGGTTTCAGGGTTGCGCGAGCCTTCAACGCGGAAGAACGGCTTAAACACATCGCTGCGCCGGTCTGGCGCGATTCCGGGGCCATCATCGTCAATCACGATCTCAACGGCGCTATCGCGCCGCCCAGCACGCACAGCAATGTTTTGTGCATAGCGCCCGGCATTTTCCACAATGTTGGTTAACGCACGGGTCAGGGCCTGTGGGCGCACGGTAGCCACCAGGTCGCCTTCGGCATGAACATCAATGGCCGCACCCTTGCGCCGCGCTTTGGTACCGATGTCATTCAGTAAGGTCGAAATGTTGGTTGATGCCGGTTTTTCGCCGCCTTCACCGCGGGCAAAAGCAAGGTATCCCTCTAACATATGCTCCATATCGGCGACATCGCCCTTGATATCCACTATGGCAGAGCCGTCGCCCATCATTTCAAGCTGCAGTTTCATGCGGGTCAGTGGCGTGCGCAAATCATGCGAAACACCGGCCAGCATATCGGTGCGCTGCTGAATCTGACGCTGGATGCGGTCGCGCATGGCGATAAAGGCGCTTGCCGCGCGGCGAACTTCTGCGGCGCCTTCGGGCTTGAAGCCGGGCGTATCGCGCCCGGTGCCGAAGTTATCGGCGGCAACCGCAAGGCGACTTATGGGTCGCACCTGGTTTTTCATGAAAATGGTGGCAACACCAAACAGCAAAAGGCTGGTGCCAACCATCCACATCACAAATACATAGGTCGTAGTGCTGAAGAAACGCTTGTTCGGAACCCCAACCCTTAACACACCCTTGCCGAGCTGAACGTCAATAATGACAAAGTTTTCTCTGGCTAATGTGTCAATGCGATACGGCTTTCGCAATAACTCATCGAGCGCCTGTATCAACATGGATTCAACCAAACCGGTTCCGGCGCGCGACGGCTCGATGACGCCATCGGGATTAAAGGAAAACTCGAGTCTGAGGTTATTGTGTGCCTGCTTGAAAAAGCGCTGCTGTGCGGCTGTGTCCGGATGGTTGTGCATATATTCAACCGTCATGGCAATGTCGCCGGCAACCGCCAACGCAAGGCGCCGGCCAACTTTTCCCCAATGGTTTTCAAAGAAAATAACCGCGGTGACCAGCTGCAGCAAAATCAGCGGCATGACGATAATCAATATCGCACGCCCGAGCAGGCTTTTCGGCATATAGGGTTTCAAGACGGTGGAAAATTGCATTTTTTTAAATTTCACCATTCTTAATCTGGCATCAACACGTAGCCCTTGCCGCGCACCGTTTGCAGGTAGCGGGGAACTTTCGGGTCGGCTTCTATTTTACGACGAAGGCGCGTTACTTGCACATCAATGGCACGGCCAGCCGCGGCGGTGCCGGTCAGCTCTATCAGGGCTTCACGGGAGTACGGCACACCCGGACGTTCCGAAAGTGCCTTCAACAACTGCACCTCAACGGTGGTCAGCTTTACGGCCTTGCCCGCCTTGGTCAGTTCGCTGCGATCAAGGTCAAACCGGGCGTCTCCCATCAGGATTTCTCCAGCTGCGGTTTCCGGTGCCGCCATGGCGGTGCGTTTCATAATAGCGTTGATGCGTAGCAACAACTCGCGCGGTTCAAACGGCTTGGTCAGGTAATCGTCGGCGCCGCGTTCCAGACCTTCAATGCGGTCATCGCTTTCGGCCATGGCCGTCAACATAAGGATAGGAACGTCACTTCGTTTCCTGAGGTCGGCAGCAAAATCGAGACCATTTTCACCGGGCATCATCAAATCGAGCACCAACAGGTCAAACGTCAATGATTTCATTTTTTCACGCGCATCTGCCGCGTCATTGGCAGTTATCACAATAAAACCACTGTCGCTGAGAAACTTGCACAGCAGGTCGCGCAGGCGGGCATCGTCATCAACGACCAGGATATGGGGTTGTTCGGTTTCCATTTTATTGTTCGCGGGTTGCCCCGCTGCGTCCCCCTTTTTCGTGTCAATCCGTATGCGGCCCACCGCCGGAAAACCGCTGACGGTCTTCATCATTGATAATACCGCTTAGCACAGCCTTGAAACCCTCAACCGCTTCCGCCCCGGCCGCTCGGTAAGCACGGCTTATGCGTTCGCCCTGTCGTTCGGTCAGGCGGCATTCCAGCGCCCGACCCTTGTCGGTCAAGGACAGGATGCGCCGTCGGCGGTCCATAGCGTCGGTAACCTGTTCGACGAAGCCTTCGCGCACCAGTTGGCCCAGCACGCGACTGAGGCTTTGCTTGGTAATTTTTAAAATCGCCAGCAGCCGGTTGACGGTAATGCCGGGGTTGCGCTCGATAAAATAAATCGCCCGGTGGTGCGCCCGGCCAAAACCGAAATCGGCCAGAATGACATCAGGCTCGCCGGTGAAGTCACGATAGGCGAAAAACAACAGCTCCATGGCCTGGCGCAATTCTTCTTCCGCCAGGAAAGGTGCCAGCGCAGCCTCGACTGTGGGGTCGGTGGCGGCGTCTGTTTCGTCGTGGGTGGCGGCCGGACGGGACATGAAATGGGCTTTCAATAATAAGTCAGTGTTATTGACATATATGCCCAATCCTGATAAAAAGCAACAACATTCCGGGAAATCAACCCGGAAAGACCAATAGTTTCGCCGCGAGCCGTTTTAACGTAACGGTCTTGTGGTGCGATATCTTTAAGGGAGCAAGAAAACCATGGCGGGCCAGCCTTACGACGATCGCGACGGACAAATCTGGTATGACGGCAAAATGGTGCCATGGCGCGATGCCCAGGTTCACCTGCTGACCCACGCCCTGCATTACGCCTCAAGCGTTTTTGAGGGTGAGCGTATGTATGGCGGCAAAATCTTCAAATTGCGCGAACACACAGAACGCCTGCACAAGTCTGCCGAAACGCTGGGTTTTAAAATCCCCTGGACGTCAGACCAAATCGATGCTGCCTGCATCGAGGCCTGCAAGGTCAATGGCTTCAAAGACGGCTACATCCGCCCCATCGCCTGGCGCGGCAGTGAAATGATGGGTGTTTCGGCGCAAAAAAACACCATCCACCTGGCCATCGCGGCATGGGAATGGCCGTCTTACTTTTCGCCCGAAGCGCGCATGAAGGGCCTTCGCCTGCAAACTTCCAAATGGAAGCGTCCATCGGCGGAAACCGAACCGGTGCATGCCAAGGCCGCCGGGCTTTATATGATCTGCACCCTTTCAAAGCACGCCGCCGAAGAGGCCGGGTTTGACGATTCCCTGATGCTTGATTACCGCGGCCAGGTGGCCGAAGCCACCGGTGCCAACATCTTCATGGAAATGGGCGATGGCAAGCTGCATACCCCCATTCCCGATTGCTTCCTCGACGGCATCACCCGGCGCACCGTCATTGAGCTGGCGAAAAAGCGTGGCATCGAAGTGGTCGAGCGCGTCATCATGCCGGGTGAGCTGGCAAACGCTACCCAGGTTTTCCTCACCGGCACCGCCGCCGAGGTTACGCCGGTTGGCGCCATTGACGAGCACACCTACACGGTTGGTGAGCTTACCCAGCAGATGATGGAAGATTACGACAAGGCCGTGGGCAAGGGGTAAGGCTAGCGCAGCAACTTCTGCTGCCGAATAAGCCGCCATATCGTACTTTCCCTGAAATAATTCAGCTTTTCAAAGCGTTCGCGCCTAGTCCGTATGTGGCATTAGGCTGTAACCTTTTTTGGCGATAGATTGAATAACCTGTCAGGGGCGTTAGTTATTGCGGGAAAGAATCAATGCAGGGACGCGAACTGGCCGAAGCCATACACAACCTGAACGCTGAAAAGTTCATTGATGCCATTGCCTTGTGGAAACAAGCAAGCGCCATGGACGACCGTTGCAAGCAGTGTCCTTACACAAGCTACAGCGAGGATTTGTGCTGCGCCCATTGCCTAGAAGGTGGCTTAAGCACGCTGGCGTTACGGCACGCCGCAACCCCTGTCAGCGTAAATCAATTTGAAAGCGGCCTGAAGGCCCTGCGGGGATGGATAGCAACACAAGAAGGTCGCTGAGCAGTGGTTGCGCCCGCTGATCGTTCACATGGCCCCGCCGGGTTTGTCGAGATGATGCTGGCTCAGGATATCGGTCAGGTAATCAAAGGCATCGTCCACCGTATCTACACGATGGAACAGGTCGAGATCGCTCGGCGAAATGGTGCCGAATTTGACCATGGCATCGAGGTTAATAACCTCATTCCAAAACTCGGAGCCGTAAAGCACAATGGGCAGTTTTTTGCCCATCTTGTGGGTTGAGATCAGGGTCATGAGTTCAAAAAATTCGTCCATGGTGCCGAAACCACCGGGAAAAATAACCACCGCCTTGGCCAGATAGGCAAACCAGAACTTACGCATGAAAAAATAATGGAACTGAAACGCCATTTCGCGGCTGATATAGGGATTGCCCGACTGTTCATGCGGCAAGGAAATATTGAGACCGATGTTCAGGCCCTTGGCTTCGGAAGCGCCGCGGTTGGCGGCCTCCATAATGCCCGGCCCGCCGCCGGTGCAAACCACAAAGCGCCGTGTTTTTCCCTTCAATGCCTTTGACCATTCGGTCAGGCGAAAGGAAAGCTCGCGTGCTTCTTCATAGTACCTAGACATAGCAACGGTGGTTTCGGCCCGCGCCGCATCGCCGCCGTGATCGAGGGCCGATTTTTGGGCCGCTTCGGCAACATCCTTGGATCGCGTGCGCGCCGATCCGAAAAAGACGATGGTGTCGGCAACGTGTTCTTTTTCAAAGCGCGCTTCCGGTTCCAGAAACTCCGAGAGGATGCGCATCGGGCGACCCTCGCGCGACATGATGAAATCGGCGTTGCGGTAAGCCTTTATGGGCCAGTCGTCATCACCACTGTCATTGGTCATGGGGTTTCTCCATCTTCCTTCCAGCGCCGGGCTGCCTGCTCATCGCTGGCCTTGGCTTCCACCCATTGCTCGCCATCGCCGGCCATTTCTTTTTTCCAGAACGGCGCCTGGGTCTTGAGCCAGTCAATAAGAAACCGGCAGGCATCAAACGCTGCATCGCGGTGCGCCGAGGTTGCCGCCACCAGCACGATTTGGTCGCCCGGCTCAAGGCGGCCATGACGATGAATAATCAACGTGCTGTCCAGCGCCCATCGCGTGGTGGCTTCGGCTTCAATGGCGGTGAGCTGCTTTTCGGTCATGGCCGGATAATGCTCCAGCGTCATGGCCTCGATGGGCGCATCGCCTGCCATGTCGCGCACGCGGCCGATAAACAGGCAAATACCGCCAATGTCCGTGCGGCCTTCGCAAAGGCGGGCATATTCCCGACCGACGTCAAAATCCTCGCTTTGCACGCGGATCATCGCATCACCTCATCCATTTAATGCGCTCACCCACCGGTGACCGGTGGGAAAAAGGCGACTTCGTCACCATCACTTAAGGGCTGGTCTGTGCCAACGTGTTCCTGGTTGACCGCTACGCGCACAATGGCGGGTTCAGCAAAGGCATCGGCAAAGCCGCCGCCGCGCGCTTTTAAAAAATTGATCAGGCCCGCCACATCGTTGACCCCTTCGGGCAACGCCAATGCTTCCGCGCCTGTGCCGACCTTTTCCTTGATCCATGCAAAGTATAGCACGTCCATCATGTCACCTCGCCGAACGGAATAAAGTCCACCAAATCACCCGCTTCAATTCTTACCGTGTCCGTCGCCACCTCGACCAGGCCGTCGGATGCTGTCATGGACGAAAGAATCCCGGCGCCCTGCTGTGGAAACCTGTGAGCCGTAAGCGCACCATCGGTTCCGGGCTTGAGGCTGGCCCGCAGCCATTCTACACGACCGGGCTTTTTATCCATGGCAAACGCCGCCGGTACGCGAAAGCGCGGCGCGGGCGCTTCGGCGCGGCCGCCAAGGCGCAAAATCAACGGCCGGGCGATCATCATAAACGTCACCATGGCCGCCACCGGGTTACCGGGCAGGCCGACAAAGGCGGTGCCCTGAACGGTGCCCAGCGCAATGGGGCGGCCCGGCTTGATGGCCAGACGCCAGAAATCAAGTTTACCCAGCGTTTCCACCACTGCTGCAACGTGGTCTTCCTCGCCCTGGCTGACGCCACCCGAGGTGATGAGCAGGTCGTGATTATGGCTTGCCTTTTCCAGTGCACTGCGAATGGTGGGCGCATCATCGGGCAGGATGCCGAGGTCGGTCACCGCGCAGCCTAGCCCGTTTAACAACGCACCAACGCCATAGCGATTAACATCATAAATGCCGCCCGCGGGCGCGGTGCCCTTGGCCGGGTCATAAACCTCATCGCCGGTGGAAAAGATGGCGACGCGCAGGCGCTGGAACACTTCAACTTCGCCACGGCCAATGGACGCCGCCAGCCCCACTTCCTGGGCGCGCAAACGGCTGCCGGTCTTGAGGATGGCATCGCCGGTGGCAATGTCTTCACCCTGAAGGCGGCGGTTGGCGCCGCGTTTGATACCCGCCGGCACGATGGCCATGTTGCCATCTTCCGTTACGTCTTCCTGCATAAAAATGGTGTCCGGGTCTTCTCCATTTTTACCCTTCGGCATCGGTGCGCCGGTAAAAATGCGCCAGCACTTGCCGCGCTCGGGCGCGCCTTCAAGCGGATGGCCAGCAGCAATGCGCCCAGCAATATTAAGTCTGGTTTCAGCTTCAGGATCCAGATCATCGAAATAAACCGCGTAACCATCCACCGCCGCGTTATCGTGCGGCGGCACATCGCCCGGCGACATGATGGTCTCGCTTAGGGTTCGCCCCAGAGCGTCGCCCAATGGAACGCGCTCGACATCGCAAACAATGTTGCTGGCGCTTTGCAAGCGGCGCAACGCAACGTCCAGCGCCATCAGGTCGTCAGACGCGGAAAAACAATCATCCTTTAATGCGCCCATGTGATTCTCACAATAATAAAATCCCGGTTTAGTTTTCTGCGTTTTCGCCGTCTGTTTCAGCAATATGCTTTAAGCCTGAGCGCAGGTAATCATAGCCGGTAACCAGCGTGATGATGGCGGCAATCCACAGGCCGGCAACGCCAATCTGCATTGTCGTGGCAAATCCGAAATCTGGCCCTGCGGTGCCGACAATCAGGAAACCGAGCGCCAGCATCTGGAGGGTGGTTTTCCATTTAGCCAGAAGGCTTACCGGCAGACCAACCTGGGCCTCGGCCAAAAACTCGCGGAGACCTGAAACCAGGATTTCGCGACACAAAATAACAGCGGCGGGAAACATCATGGCACCGGAAATGGTTTCCACGCCCACCAACATTAACAGCACACCGGCTACCAACAGCTTGTCAGCGATGGGGTCAAGAAAACGCCCGAAAGCCGATTGCTGGTGCCATGCGCGGGCCAGATAACCATCGAAAAAATCGGTAATGCAGGCGTAGGTATAGGCACCGAAGGCGAACCAGTTGCCGAATTCACCGCCGATCCATATGAACAGCAGCACCACCGGGATGGCGACAATGCGCGAAACGGTCAAAATGTTCGGCAGGTTGAAAACCATGGCGTTGTCTCGAAAATCTACTGTGTTTTGGCTTGGACGAAATACGAATATTCAGGCTCAGGGCAGGTAGTCTAGCGGCTTAACCATCGGAGTGAAACCAGTCATAAATCCGCCCGGCGGTGGCGCGGGAGATGCCGTCCACCTGTGCTAAATCACCGACTCCGGCCTCGGCGATGGCAGCGGCGGAGCCAAAATGGTGCAGCAGGGCCTTTTTGCGCACCCCGCCAATGCCAGGAATGGTATCCAGCGCGGATCGCGTGGTGGCCTGGGCTCGCTTGGCGCGGTGGGTGCCGATGGCAAAACGATGTGCCTCATCGCGCAGGCGCTGGAGAAAATACAGCAACGGGTCGCGCGCCGCCAGTTCAATGGGTGTTTTTTTACCCGGCAGGTGGATACGTTCGCGCCCGGCGTTTCGGTTCGGGCCCTTGGATATGGCGATAATGGGAACGCTGGCCCCAATGCCCAGTTCGGCAAACACCGCCAGTGCTATGCCCAGTTGGCCCTTGCCGCCATCGAGGATAACCAGATCCGGCCAGTCGGCACCGCCATCTTTGGCGTTGTCCCTACCGTCGACGTCTTCCCTCAGGGCGCGCTTGAAACGGCGCTCCAGCACTTCGCGCATCATGGCGTAGTCATCACCGCTGGCCGGTGCGTTCTTGATGTTGAACTTGCGGTACGCGTTCTTGCGAAAACCGTCCGACCCGGCGACAACCATGGCGCCGACGGCCTTAGTGCCGGAAATGTGCGAATTGTCATAAACTTCAATGCGCCGCGGTTGTTGTTCCAGTTTCAACAGCCGGGCCAATTGACCGAGCATTTTTTCCTGCGTCGCATTTTCCGCCGCCTTGCGCGCCAGTGCACCGCGGGCGTTTTCCACCGCATGGGCGACCAGCCGGGCGCGGTCACCACGCTGGGGGGCGGTCAATTTCACCTTGCGCCCGGCGCCGACAGAAAGAGCCTCGGCTATGATGGTGGCTTCATCGGGGCGATGGCTCATCAACACTTCGCGCGGCGCCGGGTGACGGGCATAAAACTGGCCAAGGAAGGCTGAAAGCACCCGTGGTGCCTCGGCGCCCGCCGTTTGTGTGGGATAAAACGCCCGGTTGCCGAAATTGCGCCCGCCGCGGATGAAAAAAACCTGCACGCAGGCGCGCCCGCCTTCAAGATGAAGCGCAACAATATCGGCCTCGACCACGGTGCCGGGGTTGATGGCCCCTTCGCCCTGAACGCGGGTCAGCGCGCGGATGCGGTCGCGCAAACCGGCCGCTTGCTCAAAGTCCTCGGCCTCGCTGGCACCCTGCATTTCAGCTGCCAGACGTTTTTGGATTTTCTGGCTTTTTCCTTCAAGAAATTCACGGGCCTGGTCGGCCAAAAGCGCGTAATCCGCTTCGCTTATTTTGCCCACACACGGCGCCGAGCAACGCTTGATTTGATACAGCAGGCACGGCCGGGTGCGCCCGCCAAACACGGCGTCCGTGCACGTGCGCAGCAAAAAGGCGCGCTGCAACGTGGCCAGTGTTTCATTAACCGCCCAAACGGATGCAAACGGCCCAAAATAACTTCCCGTGCGCGAACGCGAACCACGATGCTTCAGCACCTGTGGAAAGGCGTGTTCGCCGGAAAAGCGGATTTCCGGAAACGATTTGTCATCGCGCAACAAGATGTTGTAGCGCGGGCGCAGTTGCTTGATGAGATTGGCTTCCAGCAACAGGGCGTCGGTTTCGGTGTGGGTGGTGACGAATTCCATATCATGGGTTTCGCCCACCATTTTCTGCAACCGCGGGCCAAGGCGCCCGGGCTGGGTATAGGTGATAACCCTTTTTTTGAGGTTCTTGGCCTTGCCCACGTAAAGCACGCGACCATCGGCACCCACCATCCGGTAGACCCCGGGCATACCGGGCAGGGTGGCGGCGCGCAAGCGCACCACTTCAACGCCATCGAGCGATGGTGCGGCGGCGGCGATTCCCGCTTTTGGGCCAGATTTTGGGTTTGACTTGCGCATACAAGGACTTAAGCCCATGCAGCAGGGCCGGGGCAACCACCCATTTTGGCCAAATTACCCCCGGGTCGCCGCCGGGGGCCCCAAATGGGTGGTGGTTTAGGGGGTCAAGCTATCCACGGAAGCTGTGGATAAGATTGTTGATAGTTCGCCCTCTAAAACCCCCGCCCTTCGCGTGGCTTGGAGTCCTGCGATTTGCCTATTATTTAAGCAAATGAATAAGCGACTGGAATTATTATCTAAAATTGATACGAATGATTCTATTTTACGGTTTCCCGGTTATGCACGGTGCCCTGACGCCGGACCCGCCTGGCTGCCCGCGGGCTGTGTAAAACTCACCCTCAAAAGCATCCTGCAGAATTTTTTGTTAGCGTTCACAAATGGTTAACGCCAATCTTTAAGACTCAGGGTTGAATCGTTCGATTTCCACCCCGACGCTGGCCACATCGGCAAACACATCCAGCTTCTCAATGCGCACCCTGACAGAACGCACATGGGCGCGGGCCAGGCATTCCCCGGCGACGGTTTCGGCCAGGGTTTCCACCAGGTTGACGTGGCGTTGGGCGCAAACGGCCCGGACGGCATTGGTGATTTCCTCGTAACACACGACGTTCTCCAGGCGGTCATCGACGCCGTGGTTACCCTCGAAGACGGCCAGGTCGAGGTTAATGCGCACCCGTTGCGCGGCTTCCTTTTCGTGGGCGTGAACACCAATAAAGGTATTGAGTAAAAGGTCGCGCACAAATACGTGGCGCACGCCAGCGCGGGCATCGGCAATGGCGGGCTTGGTGACCAGTTTTACAGGTGTGGTGTTCATTTTTTCTCCAATACCTATTCTTTTGTGGTGCGCTGGGGACTTGCTTGCGCCCAGCCCATGTGCTGGCCGGAATCAAGCGCCAGCATCTGCCCGGTCATGGACGGTGCGTGAACAATAAAGTCGACCGCATCGGCAATTTCTTCGGGCATGACACGCCGCCCCAGCGGGGTTTTGGCCCACTGGCTGGTAAATTCGTCATCGGACTGGTGCACGCTCTGCAACGTCGGCCCGGGGCCGATTCCGTTGACCCGCACCCTGGGCGCCAGCGCCATGGCCAGAGTCTGGGTCAGCGTCCACAGCGCCGATTTGGAAATGGTGTAGCTCATGAAATAGGGCGTCAGGTTCCAGACCCGCTGGTCGAGAATATTGATGATGTTACCTTCAAGGCCATCGGGCAGCTGGCGTTCAAAAAACTGCGAAAGCACCAATGGCGCGCGCAGGTTGACGTTCATGTGGGCATCCCAGCTTTCGCGGCTGACATCCGAAATGGTGTCGTTTTCAAACAACGATGCATTGTTGACCAGCAAGGTCAGCGGCCCAAGGTGCTCAGTCGCCGCTGGCACCAGCAGACTGACGGCTTTTTCATCACCGAGGTCGGCCTTTACGGCACAGGCATTGCCGCCAGCCTTTTCAATGTCGGCCACCAGCTCTTGCGCCGCCGCTTTTGAGCGATGGTAATGAACCGCCACGCCGAAGCCGCGCTCGGAAAGCCCCAGGGCAATGGCGCGCCCGATGCGGTGCGCGGCACCGGTAATCAGGACGTTGGGTTGGGCCGATTGGGTGGTTTTTTTGCTGTTCATGGCCGGAGCATGAGCTAACGGGCCTGGCGATGCAAGTGGTGATGGGGGCACTCAGGGCCAAAAAGGGGCCCTAGAAAAAGCGGGGCATAACGTTTTCAACGCCAATGACCTGTATCGCAATATAGGCGCCATAGGCGCCCAGAAACAAGATGCCATCGAGACGGCGGAACTGCCTGCCTGTTGCCAGATAGGCGAACATGACCAGTGTTGCCGCCATCATCACCCAAAGGTCGAACTGGCGAATTTGCTCCGGAACGCTAAGCGGGCTGACCATGGCCACCCCGCCAACCACGAACAGGATGTTGATCAGGTTAGAGCCCACCACATTGCCCACGGCAACGTCGGTGTGCTTACGAAATGCCGCCACAACCGTGGTCGCCAGTTCCGGTAGTGAGGTACCGAAGGCAACCACCGTCAGGCCGATAACCGCCTCGGAAATGCCAAAACTGCGGGCGATGGTGCTGGCGCTTTCGACCAGCACGTCGGCGCCATAGACCAGGCCGACAAGACCAAAAACAAACAGCCCGCTTGCCATCCAGATGTTGATCTTAACGTCGCTGAATTCATCAACCTCGGCTTCATGCAGGCGTGCGCTGGCGGAGCCATTACTGCGTTCGCGAAGGTAGGCCGAGGTAAAGTAAACCAGCAGCGACATAACCAGCACGGCACCAGCCATGAAGCCAATTACACCCGTCATGCTCAGCCATGCAAACAAGGCGCTGGCGCCCAACATCATCAAACCATCGCGCATAATGGCGGCGGGCTTCACCACCACCGGCGCAATAATGCTGGTGACGCCGAGAATCAGCAGGATATTGGCGATGTTAGAGCCCACCACGTTACCCAGCGCCATGGACGACAAACCGCTTAGGGTGGAATCAAGGCTGACCACGAACTCCGGCGCCGAGGTGCCGAAGGCAACCACCGTCATGCCGATCAACAGGCGTGAAAGCCCAAGCTTGGACGCAATTTGCACAGCACCGCGCACCATGACTTCGGCGCTGCCCAACAATAAAACAAACCCGGCGATTAATTGAAGATAGATCATTTTACCGCCCCCTCGGCGCCATCCACAAGAAAGCAAAACTCGCCGACCAGTGCTTCGTAAAGCGGGCGTTTGAATTCTACAATCAGGCTGGGCACGTTATCCATGGCGGTCCACTTCCATTCCGAAAACTCGGGCGAATGGTGGGCATCCAGCTTGATGTCGTCATCCGACCCCAGAAACCGCATGGCATACCATTTCTGTTTCTGGCCACGAAACTTTCCACCCCACAGGCTGGCGCGCAGGGTTTCTGGAATATCATAGGTCAGCCAGTCGGCGGTTTCGGCAATAATTTCAACGTTTGCCGTTCCCGTTTCTTCTTCAAGCTCACGCATCACGGCCAAGGCCGGGTCTTCGCCTTTATCAATACCGCCTTGGGGCATTTGCCAGGCCTCGCCGGGGTTGTCGATCCGCTTGGCGACAAACACTTTTCCCTCAGTGTTTAACATCATGGCGCCGACGCCCAAACGATATGGTAATGATGTTTTCGGGTTCATGTTGCGGTGCTTATCGCACAAGCTGCTTGTTGGCAAGCGCCGAAACGGGGACCAGCGTCAGCTCCATTTCATCAAGCTTGCCCAGCCAGGCGCTGAGGCGCTCCATGGAAACCGGATAAGGCGCAATGCGCGCTACCGCAACGGCCCGACGCTTGGCCATGCCTTCAAACTCATCAAGCTTAATATCAATGGTAGCGCTGTTCAGGAATCCATCCAGCTCTATATCCACGGCAGCCCAGGGTGTCTTTATCTCATGAGCAAGGCGCGGGCCCAGAGAACCGTGTGCGAACCCACCATCAACATAAGCCAGACCCCTTTCCTTCAGCGTCGTCATTACCACCTTCATCTGTTCTTCGCTTTTGGTGAACGCCGAGCCAGCGGAACTCATCATGCCAATATAACCACTGCCACGCGCCATGACCCATTCCATCTGGTTGATGTTTTCTTGCGGTGCGGACAGCACATCAAGCGCGCCAGGGCCGGGGTCTTCAAAGGGGAAGGTTGCCGATTCCATGGGCAGGGACAATAAAACCTCGTGGCCGGCTTCGCGCGCCCGTTCTATCCAGTAACCAATGCCACGGGCATAGGAATCAAAGACCAACGAAACCTCAGCGGGCAACAGGGTGATGGCCGCTTCGGTGGCGGCGCGTGAATGACCAAGGCCGGTAACCATGATGGCAATCTTGGCGTTCTTGCCGCCCTTGTCATCAAAAGGCCGGGCATAGACCTCGAATGCGGTTCGCCCGTCTTCGGCTATTTTCGGAATCAGGCCGATATCCGTTTCCTCGACCAAGGTGCCGTCCGGGGCCGGATCCAGGGCACTGGACGGTGTTGCGGACGTTTCAATACCGGCAAAAGCCTGTCGGGTTGTGGCCGGCACCACCACACCCGCATCGGGGTCCGCATTTTCGTTACCAGCCATCTGGTTCAGGCTACCGGCGTCTTGCCCGGCACCCGGGCTCTGGGTTGGCTCGCCACCGGGCGCACCGCTTGACGGGGGGGGCGCTTCGCCGCCGGTGGCCATGTCCAAGGCAGCGGTTTCAGCCTCCAGGCGTTCCAGGTCGGCAACCACCACGGGCGCCGCTCGCTCGGCCAGATCATCGCCACCCGATCCAGAAAGACCCCACCACAGCCCGCCAGCCAGCAGCAGAACGGCGGCAGCGGCACCGCCGCCAATCATGATCAGGCGTTTGCGTTTGGCGTCCTCTTCGTCGTCATCATAATACTCGTCGTCATCGTCTTCTTCACTGTCTTCATCACCGTCATTTTCATCGTCTTTTTTGGCGTCTTTTGGATCTGGTGCATCGTCATCGGTGTCATCGCCGCGCTCGGAAGACGGCAGGAAGTCCTCTTCAACGATGTCATCGTCCAGAACCTTGGAGCGCTTTTTCCCGCCCTTGCGAAAACGATCAAAAAGGCCGGTCAAGGCATCCAGTTTGGGAAACTTTGGCAGTTTAGGTAGCTTTGGTAGTGAAATTTTCACCCGAACGCCCCTGATTTATCCTGCGGTTTCTGCGGATGGCAGATTCTGGTGCATCGACATGGTGCGAATGAAATCCAACGCGCGCATCAATTGCGGGTCGTCTTCGGGGTTACTCTCCCCATTGGCCTTGGGCTTGGGCTTAGGTTTATCGTCCGCCTTATCTGTCTTTTCCACTTTCGGTTTTGGCAGTTCAACAACAATATCCGGGGCAATACCGATAGAATGAATAGACCGCCCTGACGGCGTGTAATAACGCGATGTCGTCATCTTCAAGGCACCATAACCCTTCATGGGTAAAATGGTTTGAACCGACCCCTTACCGAAAGACTGGGTGCCAATGATGGTTGCGCGGCCGTGGTCCTGAAGCGCGCCGGCAACAATTTCCGACGCCGAGGCCGAACCGCCATTGACCAGCACCACCACCGGCAGGCCTTCGGTCAGGTCACCGGGGCGGGCGTTGAAACGCTGGGCTTCTTCCGGTCGTTTTTCTGAACGGATGGAAACCACTTCGCCTTTTTCCAAAAAGACATCGGAAACGGAAATTGCCTGCTCAAGCAAACCGCCAGGGTTTGAGCGCAAATCCAGAACCACGCCCTGAAGCGGTTTGTCGCCCGCTTCCTTTTTGAACTTCCTGAACGCCTTTTCCAGCCCGGCGGTTGCCTGGGCGTTAAACTGGGTAATGCGCACGTAGCCGATGTTGTCAATGACACGCGAACGCACGGTGCGAATTTTGATGGTAGCTCGAATAATTTCGACATCAAATGGGTCGATATCTTTGCGAACAATTGTAATGACAATTTTTTTGCCAACGGGCCCACGCATCCGGTCCACGGCGTCAGAAAGGGTCAATCCAATGACCGGGTCGCCGTCAATGTGGGTAATAAAATCACCGGTCTGTATGCCCGCTTCAAATGCGGGCGTGTCGTCAATGGGCGATACAACCTTGACCACGCCATTTTCCATGGTGACTTCAATGCCCAGACCGCCGAACTCGCCCTTGTTGCGAACCTGCATTTCCTGGAATGTTTTTGAATCAAGGTAGCTGGAGTGCGGGTCCAGCGCGCTCAACATACCGGAGATGGCGGTTTCAACAAGCTTTTGCTCGTCGACCTCATCAACATAACCGGAACGCACCCGCTCAAACGCATCGCCGAGCAGGTTAAGCAGTTCATATATTTCAGCGTCACTTCTTTTGATGACCGCTTCTTTTTTAGCACTCGGGTCGTTTGCTTCCTGGGCGCTCGCGCCCATCGTGGTAAAAGAAACCATGCCCGCCAACACAACGGCGATCAACGTTCGGCCAGTCAACATTTTATAAGTCATCCTTGTGCGTTTCCTTTTTGTGCCACCAGCCATGGAAGGGGGTTAACGGGTTCATTGTCGCGTCGGAATTCAACGTATAGCACCGGATCGTCGTCTCCGGTTGCGTTCATGATGGCAACGGGCTCGCCCGCCAGCACCGGGCTGCCCAGCGACGAATCGATTCGTCCCAATCCCGCCAGAAGACTATGATATCCCTCGCCATGATCGATGATCAATAGCTGCCCATAACCCCGAAACGGCCCCGAAAACACCACTTTACCTTCAAAGGGCGCCACCACCTGGGCGCCGGGGCGGGTCTTCAGCGATATGCCCTTGCGGCTCATTCCCTTGCTCAACGGCTCGCCATAACGCCCGATCAGCTGACCGACGACCGGAAATGGCAATTTACCACGCGCCATGGTGAAGGATTCCTTCGCCTCATCACCCAAAGAGGGTGCCGTGACGTGTATCGATTCTTTTTTCCGCATGGCATTGGCAGCATTTCCAAACCCGCGATTTGAGCTTTTGATTCCGCCCATCAGGTCGCGAAGTGTGTTTGCCTTTTTAGCCAGCGTGCGCATTTGCGAAGTGGCGGCGCGGTTTTTTGAAATGGCTTCAGCCCGCAAGGCGGTTTTTCGCTTAACCAGAATTTCCAGTTCCTGCCGTTCGATAACATGCTGATTGCCGATGGATGCCAGGCGTAATTGCTGTGCTTCGGCCTTGGCCCGGGTTTTTTCCATGTCCTCAAGGTCGACGCGCAATGAGCGGGCTTGCCCTTCAAGTGACGGCACAGCGGCTTTCAATAAAATAGCGCTTCTGATCATATCGTTTGGCGCCATGGGTTGCACAATCAGGGCTTCGGTTGGCACCCGTGACATGCGGGTCAATGCCATCACAACACCGGAAAACTGTTCGCGCCGTTCGTTAAGGCGCGCTTCCTTGGTTTTCATTTCCCGGTTCAGGCGCGCCAGCGTTTCTTCAACGGCGCTAAGTGAACTTTCCTGGTTTTGCACTCGCCTGGCTGCGGCAATCAGCCGGGCGTTAAGCGTCCTGAGCTCATCTTTCAGCTCGGCGGCACGCATACGCAGGATGTCGCTTTCTTCGCGTTTTTGTTCCAGTTTCTGTTCAACATCTTCAAGTGCGCGCACGCCCTTGGAAGGTTGTTCATTGCTGGTTTGGGCATACAGCGGAAACGCAAAGCCCAACGGCAGTAAAAACACAGCCGCCAGCAACGTCACATATAAAACCGGTGGTGTTGTGCGTTGTGGCGTTGGTTTTGGCATTTCAGTCAAGTCGCCCTGATTAGCGAACGCCCGCTCATGACGGCAGGCACATCCAAGTCCAGCAGTTCCAGGACCGTAGGCGCGATATCCGCCAGCCCGCCATCGGCAAGCGCGCCAGCACCTTCGGGGGCGCCAATTAAAAGAACCGGCACAAGGTTCAAGGTATGTGACGTAAAAGGCTGGCCGCCATGACACATTTTTTCGCAGTTGCCGTGGTCGGCCGTAACCACCATGACGCCGCCGGCATCCAGCACCGCGGCTTCCAGACGCCCGAGACAGGCGTCCACCGTTTCAACCGCCTTAACCGCAGCTTCCATGATGCCGGTGTGGCCGACCATGTCGCCGTTGGCATAATTAACAACGATGAAATCATAGGCATTTGAACCGATGGCCTTGATGATGTTATCCGTAACCTCGACGGCCGACATTTCCGGTTTCAGGTCATAGGTATCCACCCTGGGCGAAGGCACCAGAATGCGTTCTTCCCCATCGAACGGCGCTTCGCGGCCGCCGTTGAAAAAAAACGTCACATGGGCGTATTTTTCCGTCTCTGCGGTGTGCAGTTGTTTAAGCCCGGCGCGGGAAATTATTTCAGAAAGGATGTCGTTCATTTCCAGCGATGGGAAAAGCGGGGTTATAAAAGGTTTCAGGGTGTCAGAATAATCGACCATGCCAACGGCACCGGCGAACTCAGGCCTGCGCGGGCGCTTGAAGCCCTTGAAATCCGGGTCAACCAGCGCGCCTAAAATCTCGCGGGCGCGGTCGGAACGAAAATTAGCCATCAAGATGCCGTCGCCATCGACCATCGGTGCGGGCACACCGATAACGGTTGGCTCGATAAACTCATCGCTGATGTCATTGTCGTAGGCGGCCTTGATGGCGCCAACGGCATCAGCTGCCACCGGGCCCAAAGCGTCAACCATTGTAGCGTAGGCTTTTTCCACCCGGTCCCAGCGCTGGTCACGGTCCATGGCCCAAAACCGCCCGCAAACGGTGGCGATGGAAACGCCGTCAATGCGGCGACATTCAACCGTGAAGCGCTGGATGTAATCGGCGGCGCTTTTCGGCGGTGTGTCGCGCCCGTCCAGAAATGCATGCACCTTCACCGGCACGCCGCCGCGAGCAACCAGCTCGGCCAGGGTGCGCATATGCCAGTGGTGAGAATGCACACCGCCGGGGGAAAGCAGGCCCAGCAGGTGACACGTGCCGCCGGTTTTTTTCAGGCGTTCAATAAAGGCCAGCAGGTCCGGGTGTTCATCAAGCGTGCCATCGTGAATTGCGGCATCGATGCGCGGCAGGTCCTGTAACACCACGCGCCCGGAACCCAGCGTCATATGGCCGACCTCGGAATTGCCCATCTGGCCATCAGGCAGGCCAACATCCAGCGACGACGCGCTGAGCTTGGCGTGCGGCAGGTCTTTCCAGTAACGGTCCCAGTTGGGTGTGGTAGCGGCCTTGATGGCGTTGCACACGGCCTCGGGGCGCTCGCCCCAGCCATCAAGAATGGCAAGAATGACCGGTTTTTTCACTTTGGTGTCGTCTCGATTCGTCATGGCTTTAATATAACCTCAAATCGCCCGGCCCCTAGTCTCGATGATAGGGATGACCCGACAAAATAGCCTGCGTGCGGTAGATTTGCTCGGCCACCAGGGCACGCACCAGCAGGTGGGGCCAGGTTACGGCGCCCAGCGACAGCGCCAAATCGGCCCTTTCGCGCACCGCCCCGTCGAGCCCGTCGGCACCGCCGATCAGCCAGGCGACCTCGCGCCCGCCGTCGTCGAGCCAGCGCCCAAGGTGTTCGGCCAGTTGTCGACTGGAAAGGGTTTTCCCCGTCTCATCCAGCGCCACCACCCGGGCCCCCTTGGGAATTGCAGCGCCAAGCAGCTCGCCTTCGCGGCTTTTCAGGGCGGCACCTTTGAGGGCGCGTTTTTCCTCGACTTCTTTCAGGAGAAGTTGCGGCTGGATGCGCCCGGCGTATTGCGCATACAGGTCCTTTTCCGGCCCGGAACGCATTTTACCAACGGCAATAATGGTGTGTTGCAAGATGGGTTACCTCAGGCCTTAACCGGGCCTTTTGCCGGTCGCTGTAAGCAGGGAGGTGGGCTAGCTCTTTACGCCGAGGTCGTGGCGGGCGGTGTTTGCATCGCCCCACATTTTTTCAAGGTTGTAGAACTCCCGAACCTCGGGACGGAAAATATGAACCACCACATCGCCACCATCCACCAGAACCCAGTCGGCCTGCTGAAGGCCCTCGACGGCGACTTTTGCGATACCGTCTGTTTTCATTTGGGCGCGCAAGTGTTCAGCCATTGACGCAACATGGCGCCCTGAGGTGCCCGATGCGACCACCATATAATCCGCCATATCGCTTTTACCGGTAAGTTTAATGGCGACAACGTTGAGCGCCTTGTCGTCATCCAAGGTGGCTTCCACCAAGCTGAGCAGCTTCCCCGCTGAGGGTGCAGTTGCAGGTGGTGATTTTTTCGTTCGTGGAATTGCGCTTTCCTCCACGTTCATTGATAAATTTTTTGGCTGCTTCATTGTTGTTCTTTATGCCTTAACATTCGCTTAAACGGCCTCCTTATTGGCTTTCTCATTAGTTTTCTGGGTTGCAGCAATACGTCTCAACCGGGTGGCAGACTGGCCGTGCAACGGCACCCTAAGCATCACCCACGAAGGCGGACGCATGGCCGCCAAACGCTCGGCATGGGCCTGGGGGACCTCGGCCCGGGCGAAGCGGCGCGCGGCACGCCCCCTGAGCGCCCTTAAAGAATAGGGAGCGCGCGGGAAAACCGCAATGGGCAGGCTGTGAAAAATACGTCGCCATCCCTTCCATTTCGGCATCTGGCGCAGGTTATCGGCGCCCAGCATCCACACGAAATCAATATCGGGGTGGCGTGCCTTCAGCGCCGTAATGGTATCAATGGTATAGCGGGTTCCGGCCTGGACCTCGAAATCGGAAACCCGGATCCGCGGATCAGTCACGGCCACTTGTTCGGCCAGCGCCATGCGCTCTGCGAAGGGCGCCATGTCGGTTTCTGCCTTCAGCGGGTTTTGCGGTGAAACCAGCCACCACACCTCATCCAAAGCCAGCAGGTCCAATGCCTGTTCGGAAATGTAAAGGTGGCCTTCGTGCGCCGGGTTGAACGAACCACCGAACAGGCCAACGCGCCGTGTGTGGCGCTTTTTGGTTTCGGTGGTGGTAGCTTTGCTCATGTTGGTTTGTGCCTAGGGCCGGGTCTGGCCATCGCCCCGCACGATGTATTTGAAGCTGGTCAGTTGCTCAACACCAACGGGGCCGCGGGCGTGCAGTTTACCCGTGGCGATGCCAATTTCGGCACCCATGCCGAACTGGCCGCCGTCGGCGAACTGGGTCGAGGCATTGACCAGCACGATGGCACTATCGACGGCAGCAGTGAACGCCGCCGCTGTTTGCTTGTTTTCGGTGAGGATGGCATCGGTATGGTTGGAACCATGACGTGCGATGTGCTCGATGGCGCCTGCCACACCCTTGACCCGGGCCACGGCAATAATAGCATCAAGGTATTCCGTATCCCAGTCTTCAGCCGTGGCGGCAATAACGCGCTTGTCTGCTTTTTGTGTTGCCTCGTCGCCGCGCACTTCGCAGCCGGCTTCCAGTAAATCCACCACCATCGCCTTCAGGGTGTTGTCGTCAACAGCTTCGTCCACCAACAAGGTTTCGGTGGAGCCGCAAATGCCGGTGCGGCGCATTTTGGCGTTGAGCACAATGGCACGTGCCTTTTCTATGTCGGCGTCCTTGTCCACATAGGTGTGGCAAACGCCTTCCAGATGCTTGAACAAAGGAACCTTGCTTTCATTGGTTACGCGTTCGACCAGAGACTTGCCGCCACGGGGCACGATGACATCAATGTAATCGGTCATAACCAGCATTTCGCCAACCGCGGCGCGATCGGTCGTGGGCACACGCTGGATAGCGGCCTCAGGCAAGCCGGCGGCCTTCAGGCCATCAACCAGGCAGGCGTGAATGGCCGCAGAAGAATGAAAACTTTCCGAACCGCCGCGCAGAATGGCCGCGTTGCCCGCCTTCAGCGTCAGCCCACCGGCGTCCGCCGTAACGTTGGGGCGGCTTTCGTAAATCACGCCGATGACGCCAATGGGCACCGCCACGCGGCTGATATTCAGGCCGTTGGGTTGCGTCCACTCGGCCAGCACCCGCCCGACGGGGTCTTCCAGCGCGGCTACGGCTTCCAGCGCCTGGGCCATGGCCTCGATGCGCGCATCATCCAACATCAGGCGATCGAGCATGGCAGCGCTTAAGCCCTTTTGCTCACCCGCCGCCATATCACGACCGTTGGCGGCCTTGATGTCGGCCGCGCGGGCGCGCAACGCATTGGCCGCTTCAGCCAGCGCACGGTTTTTGGCTTCGGTTGATGCCATTGCCAGCTCGCTTGCCGCTTCTTTGGCGGCAACGCCGATCTGGTGCATCATCTGGGGCACATCTTCTCTATTGGCTGCGGTCATATCGGTTGTGGTTTCTTTCTGCTTTAAATGCCCCTCACCATAACTGAGGCAGACGTGTTTTTCATCGAAATTTCAAGGTCGGGTTCAGTTTCCGTTCAGAAGCAAAGTGTTATGTAGACCCCATTCGGGCCAGCCATAGTCCAGATTGATATTTTTTATCAGCGTGAGAGTCGGTTATAATGACTATCAAGTTCCAAATTCATAAAGTTACCCAAGGCTTAGCCATGTCATCCAGAATCTTTCCCGCTTTCCTTTCGCGCGCCGGCTTCGCCGCCGCCCTTGTTTTTGCCTTTATGCTCGCCGCCCCGGCCTATGCCGGATGCAACTCGCCAACGGCGCCGGGCGTAGACTGGTCTCGCTGCGACAAGCGGAGCATGAACCTGCAAAACGCCAACCTTAAGGGGGCCGATCTTTCAAAGGCCAAGCTTAAGGGCACAATATTCAAAAACGCCAACCTGTACGATGTCAACTTTGAACGTGCCAACCTTTCCAGTGTGGTCTTCACCCGCGCCGATATGCGCAAAGCCAACCTGCAAGATGCCAACCTCAGAAGTGCCAACCTGTCCGCCGTCGACCTAAGGGGGGCTGACCTGTCGGACGCCATCTTGAATTCGGCGTTCCTGATTGAAGCCAACCTGGCCGGTGCCGACCTGGAAGACTCTAACATGCAAAACGTGCGTGCCCAGGGTGCCATATTCCGCGACGCCGACCTGGAAGACGCCAAGCTCGACAAGGCTGACTTTTCCGGGGCCAATTTCCGCGGCGCCGACCTTGACGGCACATCCACTTTCGGCACCAAGTTCGACCACGCGATTTGGACGGATGGCAAGCGTTGCGACGTCGGCTCAATCGGCAAGTGCAATAAAACCAAATAAGCACTGTCGACAATACCCATCACGCATCGCTCCTTAACTCAGCGCCATGTCATCGCGGTGGATGATTTCATCCGCACCGCGGTAACCCAGCGCTTGCTCGAACGCAGTTGATTGCTTGCCGATGATTTTTGCCGCATCAACGGCTGAATAGGCGCTCAGGCCACGGGCAATTTCGTTGCCCGCCTTGTCTTTGACCACTACCGCATCGCCTTTTTCAAACGCGCCGTCCACGGCAACAACACCGGCAGGCAGCAAACTTTTCCCCGTGTTTAAGGCCTTCAAAGCGCCATCATCCACCACCAGCGTGCCGGTGGGTTTTAGGTTTGAAGCGATCCATTGTTTGCGCGCACTTGCGGGCGATGCCTTGGGCACAAACCAGGTAACCCGGGCGCCCGTTTCAATCGCCTTAATGGGCATTTCTATGCCACCCTTGGCAATGGCCATGGCGCACCCGTTGGCGAGACATATTTTCGCCGCCGCCAGTTTGGTCACCATGCCGCCGGACCCGGTATTGGAACGCGCGGCCCCTGCCATGGTTTCAATATCAGCGTTCAGCTCATGGACTTCGGCAATGTGTTCGGCGTTTGCATTTTCGGCGGGGTCAGCGTTGTAAAGGCCGTCAATATCGCTAAGCAACACCAGCACATCGGCGCTGGACATGGCGGCGACGCGGGCGGCCAATCGGTCGTTGTCGCCAAAGCGAATCTCATCGGTCGCCACCGTGTCGTTTTCATTAATCAGGGGTACCGCGCCCAGCTTGAGCAAGGCATCCACCGTATTGCGCGCATTAAGGTAACGACGCCGGTTTTCGGTGTCATCCAGGGTCAGTAAAACCTGCGCCACGGTAATACCCAAATGGCCCAACACTTCTTGATAGGCATGGGCAAGGCGGATCTGACCGGTAGCGGCAGCGGCCTGTTTTTCTTCCAGCTTCAACTGGCCGTCACCGGACAAGCCCAGATAGCGCCGGCCAACGGCAATGGCGCCGCTGGAAACCAGAATAACGTCCTGCCCGCGTTCGCGCAGGCGTGCTACATCGGCGGCCAGACTTTCCAGCCACTTGCGATGCACAGTGCCTTGGTCTTCATCGACCAGAAGAGCAGAGCCAACCTTGATGACAATGCGCTTCGCCGCGGCCAGTTTTTTGGCCAGCGCTGCTTTATTTTCATCCGTATTCGCGTTTTTGCTCATGGCTGAAACGCCTTTTCTTCTTCATGGGCCAATGCTTCTGCCCGGCGGGCTTCTTTTACGGCGCCAAACAACACATCAAGCAATGCATCAACGCCCTGCCCCGACACCCCGGAAAGGGTATGAACGGCCTTGCCCGCCTCGGTTTCCAGCGCCGCGGTCTTTTCGGCAATGGCTTCCGCATCCAATGCATCGCATTTATTCAGTGCCACAACCTCAACCTTGTCGGTCAGGCTTTGGCCGTAGGCATCCAGTTCGTGGCGTACCACCCGGTAATTTTCGCCAACGTCTTCGGCGGTGCCGTCAACCAGGTGCAAGATGGCGCCGCAACGTTCCACGTGGCCCAAAAAGCGGGTGCCCAGACCTGTGCCTTCGTGGGCACCCTCGATCAGGCCGGGAACATCGGCAATAACCATTTCATCGTCGCGGCGGCGCACCACGCCCAAGTTGGGATGCAGCGTGGTGAAGGGATAATCCGCAATCTTGGGCCGCGCTTTTGACACGGCCGATATAAACGTCGACTTGCCGGCATTGGGCAGGCCAACCAGGCCAATATCGGCAATCAGCTTGAGGCGCAGCCACACCCACATTTCTTCCCCGGGCTCACCGGGGTCGGAACGCCGGGGCGCGCGGTTGGTGCTGGTTTTAAAATGCGCGTTGCCGTGGCCGCCTTCGCCACCTTTCAACAAAACTATTTTCTGGCCGATTTCCGTGAAGTCGGCGAGCAGGGTTTCCTTGTCGTTGGCCAGGATCTGGGTGCCGGCCGGCACGCGCACGATGGTGTCGTCACCCTTACCGCCGGTGCGGTCGCGACCCATGCCGTGATGGCCGCGCTGGGCCTTGAAGTGCTGGCGGTAACGAAAATCGATCAGCGTGTTAAGGCCCTGGGCGCACTCGACCACAAGGTTTCCGCCGCGCCCACCCTTGGCGCCGTCGGGGCCGCCGAACTCGATATATTTTTCACGGCGAAAGGACGTACAGCCGTTGCCGCCGTCACCGCTTTTAATATAAATCTTTGCTTCGTCGAGGAATTTCATTTTTCCAATTCCAAACCC
>CBFCYL010000002.1:0-97681 GCA_965602455.1 uncultured Thalassospiraceae bacterium
CACTATATATTCACATCGCTTCCAAGCCGCTAGCCGACGAAGACCCACCAGGGGCCGCATCACCGTTTCAGGTGTTGGCATTACCGGTCGGATTTAATCCAGAACTGGGCGCGCTGCTGCGTGCTGCAACGCTGGCGGCGCTTTATTCAACCAACGCAGCAAAACACACCGTGCGTTTCGCCCTGGCACCCAGCTTTGTAGATGGCGCCATTGAAGCCATGACCCAGTTACCAGAAGATTTTACCGCGCGCGAAACCGCATATGCCTACTCATCGTTTGCCAACTCACTTTATGCGCTGAATCATCTGGCTCCATCCACAGACCACATACAGCGTATTTCCCTGGCCTACACCAGCGCGCTGAAGGGTATTACAAAAACAGAAGCCCCCATTAACTGGGCATACCTGCAAAAAAACCTCGGTGGTGTTCTGCAATCCATTGGCGAGCGCGGACGTGGCGATACGGAAACGCTGGAGCGTGCCAAAACGGCGTTTACGGAAGCGCTAAGCGTATTCTCTTTTGAGCGAACACCGTTTCCATGGGCGGCTACCCAAATGCACTTAGGTGAAGTTCTGTACCGTCTGGACCTGATCGGTGGCGGCACCGATGAAATCAAGGAAGCGATTAATGCATACCAAAACGCATTAAAGGTTTTTGCCCGAAAACGAACGCCTCACCTTTGGGCCGATGTGATGAATAATTTTTCCCAAGCCTCACAGTTTCTGGGCCGTGAACTGGACGACCGTAAAATGATTGAACGTGCCGTTAGTGCCTGTCGCGTGGCACTTGAAGTCAGAAGCAAAACCGAAACCCCGCTGCCGTGGGCGCTAACACAAAACAATTTAGGGTCAGGTTTGTTTATGCTTGGGCGCATGTCTAACGAAGCCCAGCACTACGAAGAAGCCAAAACGGCTTTTGAAAATGCGTTGGAGGTTTATTCATCATTAAACATGAAGCGCATGGTCGCCATCATCGAAAAGAATCTGGCGCGCGTTGCTGATCGCCTACCGGGCGGAGAATCCGGAAGCGGAGACTGGTGGCGTGAAGACGACGAGGAAGACCACGCCATCGCCGCGACCGTGGACATTGCCGAGGATTCGCCGGGCGAAGAGGCTAAATAGCCACTTGAGCGGATCGGGCCCTGAAAATACAGGCCCAATACAGGCCCAATATAGGCAAAGAAAAACCCCCGCCCACAAGGGCCGGGGGAATGGTGCGCCCGGAGAGACTCGAACTCCCAACCTCCAGATTCGTAGTCTGGCGCTCTATCCAGTTGAGCTACGGGCGCCCAGTGCCGCTGGGCACAAGATCCGCTTGAAGCGGGCGCTTCAGCGGGTTTAGGCGGGCGGAACCTACGCCATGGCGACCTCATTGGCAAGGGGCCATTGCTAGCAATGTGGCCGGAGCCGAGGCCGGGGGCAAGGCCGGGGCCATAAACAGCGCCATGGTTTTCGAGCCACTAGAGCCCAGCGTGTGGGCCAAATGGCCCCGAGCGGGCATCGCCAGTAAGGTCCTGTGGATGACTGGAAAATCCGTCCTTGTCGGGAGTCGGGGTATTGCGTAATATCGCAGAAAAATAAGGTCTGGGCTGGGGTTTCGCATCGTTTTGTCGAAATAACGCCTAGCTTCGGGGGCATTCCAGCCACAACTTCAGTTACTTCAGTCAAAGGCGAAAGCGCAACATGGTTTTTTCTAAGTTCCGGGCTATCTATCTGGGAGCCGTAATTCTTTTACCGGCTTGTTCTTTTTCCGATTCGGCTCTGTGGCCTTCTCTTTCAGGCGACGACCCTGCTGCCGAATCCAACCAGCAATACCAGACCGAAGTTATTGACTCACAATCTGAGATCCAGCCGGTAATCGGCCAGTCCGACTTTCAGCCCAGCGGCGTAACGCCGGGTGCGGAAACGGGCACCTTCGTTGGCCGCAAGGTCATTGAGTTGCGCGGCGAGCTGCAAGGTCTTCAAGACTCGGTAGCCTCCAGCAACAGTGACCTGCAACAGCTTCGCGCCTCCATGATCAGCAACGCTGAAAATTATCACAGCACCGTGGGTTCGGTCGGTTCGCGCCTTCAGGTGGGCACAACCCCGGGCAACCCGATCCTGGTGCAGCAGTTCAGCAGCGCCCAGGCTTCGCTTGATGGTCTTGGCGACGACATTGCCTCCATGAACAAACTGGCCAACGGTGTTTCCAGCCTTTCAACCATGTCGGTTTATCTTGCCGATTCAACCCGATCCGCCTTTGGCGTCTCCGGTTCGGTTGATGAAGACCACCGCCAGCTTCGCATCCTGCAAGACGAGGTCGGCCAAACGGTTATCCTGATTGAACGCCTGTTGAACGAAGTGACCGATGACATCCGTCGCCAGAGCGCCTATGTGGCGCAGGAACGTTCCAACCTCAACACGCTGGCCGCCGCCATCAAGACCGGCGAGATTTACGGCGCCAGCCTTTCCAACGTAGCGACCAGCGCCGTTGGCCCCGGCCCCACCGCCGGGCGACCGATGGACACCGCTGGACGCCGTCCGTTGGTGGTTATCCGCTTTGACCGCGATAGCGTTCAGTATCAGCAAGCGCTCTATAACGCCGTCGGCCGCGTTCTCGAACGCCGCCCCAACGCTGCGTTTGACCTTGTGGCCGTCTCGCCGACTGCGGGCGGTCCGGCCCGTGCGGCGCTGAACGCCAACAAGGCACGCCGCCACGCTGAAGACGTGCTGCGCGCTCTGGTTCAAATGGGCCTGCCGCCGGCGCGCGTTGCGGTTTCCGCCAAGTCGGAATCCAGCGCCAGTGCCAACGAGGTTCACCTCTACCTGCGTTGAACAAAATTGAAATGAAAACCCGGCTATGAGCAGCGTCATTTTCCGCACCGCCGTAGCCGGGTTTTTATTTGCCCTTTTTTCAGGCTCACTGGCGCTGCCTTCCCCTGCCCTGTCTGCCGAGCATACCGCGCCACCGCTGCATACACTGCGCCTGCAGCCCGGCTTTTCCATTGAGCTGTTCGCCCGCGTGCCCAAGGCGCGGTCCATGGCCATTGTGCCGGAGCTGGGTGTTGTCTTTGTCGGTTCCATCGGCCCTAACGTTCATGCGGTTTCTTTAAAAGACCGCTCGGTCAGTTTAATTTTCGATGACCTGAAGTTTGCCAACGGCATTGCGTGGAAAGACGGGTATCTCTACATCGCCGAACAACACCGCATCGCGCGTTACCGGGCGCCGACGCTGGAAGCTTTAAAAAAAGCCGAACCGGAAATCCTGTTCGATGACCTGCCGGATAACCCCTGGCACGGTTGGCGTTACGCCCGCTTCGGTCCTGATGGCTGGCTCTATGTGGCGGTCGGCACGCCGTGCAACATCTGTTGGCCAGAGGGCCTGCAGGGCACCATCATCCGCCTCGACCCCGGGAACCCCGGCAAGGTTGAAATAATTGCCAAGGGGGTGCGCAATTCGGTGGGGTTTGATTTCCACCCCAAAACCAACGCCATTTTCTTCACCGACAATGGCGCCGATACCATGGGCGATGACAGCCCGCCCGATGAATTGAACACTGCCCCCCTGAACACAAAGCCGGGCGCAGCGCCGCACTTCGGCTATCCGTTTTTCGGCGGCGGCAGCGACCGCACCGCCAACTTCCGCCAGGCCATGGCGCCCAGGGGCAACCGCTTGCCGGTAATCAGCTTTCAGGCGCACGTGGCGCCGTTGGGGCTGGATTTTTATTCTGGGTCAGGGTCCGGCAGCGCCTTCCCGCCCGATATGAGGGGCGATATCTTTCTCGCCCAGCATGGTTCGTGGAACCGAACCGTTCCGGTGGGTTATCGCGTCATGCGCATCCGCTTCGACGGCCAGGGTAATGCGCAATCAAAGGAGTCGTTAATCGAGGGCTGGTTGCGCCCTGACGGCGATAGCTGGGGCCGCCCGGTGGATGTGCGCGAAATGGCCGATGGCTCATTGCTGGTTTCCGATGACGGCTATGGGGCCCTGTGGCGCGTTACTTATAGCGCGCCTTAAAACACAATAAGTGGCGCGTTACTTATAGCGCGCCCTAACCCACCCCATTAACAAGCCAGATAACAGCAGCGTAACGCCCACCCTTGGCAACAACCACCAGCGCAAAAAACACCACAAAGCGCACCCGCAGAAACCCGGCGGCAAAGGTGATGGGGTCGCCAATAATTGGTACCCACGACAACAGCAACGACCACACGCCCCACTTTTGAAACCAGTGATCGGCTTTTTCCAGATCGCTCGCTTTAAACGGAAACCACTTGCGGTCCTGCCAATGCACGAACCATCGCCCCAGTGCCCAGTTGACCGCCGCGCCCAGTGTGTTGCCTGCGGTCGCCACCGCCCACAACATCAGCGCATCCCAGCCACCGGCAACGCTGAGTGTGGCCAGCACCGCTTCCGATGAAAACGGCACCAGCGTCGCGGCAACAAATGCCGAAAGGAACAAGGTTACGTATGCTTCCATGGGCGTCAGGCGACCGAAAGGTTATCAATAAGCCGCGCCCGGCCCAGTTTCGCCGCCACCAGCACCCGCGCCGGACAGGCGGCGTCAAACCGTTCAAGTGGCTCCAGCGTGGTGGCGTCAACCACCGCCAGATAATCAACACCACCAAACCCGGCCCCCAGCAAACCCGCCACCGCCTTCTCTGTCAGCGTGGCGGCGTTTTTCCCTTCGCTAAAATCATGGGCGATGCCCTGAAGTGCCTGATGCAGCTTTGGCGCGATAGCGCGTTCATCGGCGGTTAGGTAGGCGTTGCGTGAAGACAGCGCCAGACCATCGGCCTCGCGCACCGTGGCCACGGCGACGATTCCGGTTTCGATTCCCTGTGCCGCCGCCATTTGTTTGATGACCTGCAATTGCTGGTAATCCTTCTCACCGAAAAAAGCCCTGTCGGCACCCGCGGCGCGCAACAGGCGCTCGACCACCGTGGCAACGCCATCGAAATGGCCGGGGCGGTGGTCGCCTTCCCAGCGTTTGCCGATATCGCCGGCTTCCAGGGCAGGAACAGCGCCGTCCGGATACATTTCCGCTACATCGGGCGCAAACAACAGGTCGCACCCGGCGTCTGCCAACAGTTTGCTGTCGCTTTCTTCGTTGCGGGGGTAAGCCTGAAAATCTTCATTGGGGCCGAACTGGGTCGGGTTGACGAACAGCGTTGCGCACACCCGGTCGCACGTTTCGCGCGCCGCCTTTAACAAGGCAAGGTGACCATCGTGCAGCGCGCCCATGGTCGGCACCAGACCCGCACTCAGGCCTGCTTCGCGCCAGCCACGAACGGTTTCGCCTAATGCTTTGCGGGAGCGAACGGTTTCAATCGTCATTTTTCGGTTTGGTAACGCCAAAACAATGCTCATCGGCAGGAAAGCGCCCACTGCGCACGTCTTCGCTGTATTGGCGTGCTGCTTCGGCAATGCCGGAGCCCAAATCCATATAGCGTTTGACGAAGCGCGGCGTGAAGTCGGTAAACAGGCCGACCAGGTCTTCGGTGACCAGTATCTGGCCGTCGCACGCCGGTGATGCGCCGATGCCGATGGTAGGCACTTCAATTTCCTCGGTGATGCGCCGGGCCAGCGGCTCAACCACGCCTTCGACGACGATGGCAAAGGCCCCGGCATCGGAAATGGCGCGGGCGTCATCGAGAATTTTTTCGGCTTCGGCTTCTTTGCGGCCACGTGCCTTGAAGCCGCCTGCCGTGTTCACCGATTGCGGCATCAGGCCGACATGGCCCAGAACAGGAATGCCGCGCTCGGTCAGGAACCGCGTGGTTTCGGCCATCTCGGTGCCGCCTTCCAGCTTGATACCGGCGCAGCCGACTTCCTTCATCACGCGCGCCGCTGTGCGAAAGGCCATTTCCGGGCTTTCCTGATAGCTGCCGAACGGCAGGTCAACAATGACGCATGAACGGTGTGCGCCGCGCATGACCGCCTGGCCGTGCGTGATCATCATGTCGAGCGTCACGCCAACGGTGGTTTCCAATCCGTAAAGCACCATGCCCAAGCTATCGCCGACCAACATCAGGTCGGTGTGGGCATCGAGCAAGCGGGCCGTCAAGGTGGTGTAAGACGTCAGGCAAACCATTGGCTCGGCGCCCGCGCTGCGCTTGCGCGCACGAATATCAGGCACGGTAACCCGGCGCACGGCCTGGTCGAGGTTTTCCGGTAACAAAGTGCTCATGACTGAAGCCTCAATGGTTCATCATTTCAGGGGCGAAGCATATCGGGTTTCGGGCTTTAAGGAAAGCTGAGCCTCGCTCACGCTAATCATCGTGACCCGGATCATCATCTCCCGGGTCATCCTTGCGGCGGCGATAGCCACTGAAGCCCCAATACACCACGCCCAAAAACAGCACCAGAAACAGCAGCACCATCTGGGGGCTTAGGGTCCCATTGAGGACTTCGGTGGTGGCGGGCTCGGCCATGAAAAAACTCCATACAGCGCTGGTGGTCAAAGGGCTTTTTATTATAGCAGTATTTGCATAACCCCGATAAGGCGCGCTAGCATGGCCGCAACATGAAAACCGCCGCACTGAAAATCAGCCACTTTTCCATAGCCGCCGCAGCCCTGCTGGCGCTGGGCGCGTGCGTGCAAACCGCCAGCCACCCGGCGTTGAACGTTTCCATACCCCTGTCGTCCGGCACCGAGAGCGTTAGCGCCAAAAACCAGATGATTGCCGCCGCCAACCCGTTGGCCGCCGCGGCCGGGCTGGAAATATTAAACGCCGGCGGCACGGCGGTTGATGCCGCCATCGCCGCGCAAATGGTCTTGGGGCTGGTTGAACCACAGTCCAGTGGCATCGGTGGTGGTGGCTTTATGATGACGTTCAGTGGCGCGTCCGGTTCCATAGAAAGCTGGGATGGCCGCGAAACCGCGCCTGATGATGCCACGCAAAACCTGTTTTTAAAACCGGATGGCACACCCATGGGCTTCAAGGAAGCGCGTTTGGGCGGCAAGTCGGTCGGTGTGCCGGGGCTGTTGGCCATGCTGTCCGAAGCGCATACCAAAAACGGGGCCTTGCCATGGAAAGCTTTATTCCAGCCCGCCATTCGTTTGGCCGAGGAAGGTTTCAGGGTTTCACCGCGCCTGGCCCAACTGATTGCTAACACCGATGACCTGGGTACCTTTCAGCGGGCGCACAATTATTTTTACCGCAATGGCAGGCCGCTTCAGGCCGGTGACTTATTGACCAACACCAAACTGGCAAAAGCCTATCGCACGATTGCCGAAAAAGGTGCGCGCGAATTTTATTTTGGTTCCATCGGTTATGACATCGCCGAAGCGGTGCGGAACGCCAGAATCAACCCCGGAACCATGACCGGCAACGACATGGTGGCCTATCGCGCCAAAACCCCCGCACCCCTTTGCGCACCCTATCGAAAATGGCTGGTGTGCGGCATGGGCCCGCCGTCATCGGGTGGCGTTGCCACACTGCAGATTTTAGGCATGGTGCAGGGCTATAACTTGAGCGCCATGGGTGCCGGTTCCGCGCAGGCGGTACACCTGGTGGCGGAAGCCTCAAAACTGGCCTTTGCCGACCGCGCCAATTACATTGCTGACCCACGCTACGTGCCGTGGCCCGAAGGGCTGATCGCGCCCGGCTACCTGTCGGGGCGCGCAAAGTTGATTGACCCCGTCAGGGCGCGTGATGTTAACGCCGTGCAACCGGGCATGCCGGGCATGACAAACGGCCAATTGTTTGCGCCGTCTGACGAAGCACACGGCATATCAACCACCCACCTCAGCGTTGTCGACAAGATGGGTAACGCGGTGGCGTTAACGTCGAGCATCGAAAGCGCGTTTGGTTCGCGCCTGATGGTGCACGGCTTTTTACTCAATAATCAGTTGACGGATTTTTCATTCACGCCGGAAAAGAACGGCCAGCCGGTGGCCAACCGCCCCGGATCGCGCAAGCGCCCGCGCTCTTCCATGGCACCGACGCTGGTGTTTGATGGCGCCGGTAATTTCAAGGCAGCGCTGGGCTCGCCCGGCGGCTCTTCCATTATCGGTTATGTGACGCAGGCTTTAATCGCGCTGCTGGACTGGAACATGACACCCGGCGATACGGTCGCCATGGCGCACTTCATCAACCGCGGCGGCGCGGTTGAACTGGAAGCGAACTCCAATGCGGTAAATATTAAAAGCGCGCTGGAAGCCGTGGGCCATGAAGTAAAACTGAAAACCACCACCAGCGGCTTGCACATCGTTGTCCGAGATGGAGATGGTCTCATCGGCGCCGCTGACCCACGACGCGAAGGCGTCGTCCTTGGTGATTAAGTCGCGAAGGCGTCGTCCTTGGTAACCAAGATAAAAATTAACCGAACATCGCCAATAGCCTGACCAGCCAGCGGGTGCGTGCGCCATAAAGCGATGGCGTGTAAAAACCACCGGCAGCGCGCTTGGAAATCTCGCTTCTGGTTGGGTATGGCGCGATGGTGGATGCCAGAGCGCTGATTTTAAGCCCTTTTTCCAAGGCCAGCACCCACGGCTGGATCAATTCCCCGGCCCCGGCACCAACAATGGCACAACCCAGCACGCGCCCGTTCTTGCGGGTGATAACTTTGATTTGCCCCGCCGTTGCGCGCTCAGCGCGCGCCCGGTCGTTTTCCGCAAATGACGCCGTCAACACCCGCACCCCGTCGCCATACTTTTCGCGCGCTTGCGTCTCGCCCATGCCGACGGCGGCCAGTTCCGGGTCCGTATAGGTGACCCACGGCACAAACGCGTGGTTGGTTTTTGCCGGCAGGCGAAAAAGTGCAGAGCGAATAACAATACCGGCGTGGTAACCAGCCACATGGGTGAACTGCATGCCACCCGTAACGTCGCCAATGGCGTAAATCTTTTTGTTGGTGGTCTTGAGGCCGGCGTCCACCTCAATTCCCCTGGGTGAATGCTGCACGCCCGCCTCACTCAGCCCCAAATCCAGAACATTAGGCCGGCGCCCGGCGGCGACCAATAAATGCGTGCCTTCAATGGTGCGGGTATTGCCATCGGGCGTTTCGATAACCACGGAAGGTTTGGCCGCGTCACCTTCGCAGCGCATCACCTTGATGCCTTCCAGAACCTCAACACCTTCGCGTTGCAAAGTTTCGCGCACCACGGCCACCAAATCCGGGTCGTCCTTGGGCATGATGGAAAACATTTCCAGCACCGTGACGGCTGAACCCAGCCGCTGGAAAGCCTGTGCCAGCTCACAACCGATGGGCCCACCGCCGATGATGATCAGGCGTTCGGGAATTATGCTCAGTTCAAAAACATTTTCGTTGGTCAGCACCGACAGGTTTTCGATGCCCGGTATGGGCGGCACGAAGGCGCTCGAACCGGTGGCGATAACAAAACGCCGGGCCTGTATTTTTTTTCCCGCTACCTCGACCTCGCCCGGTCCGGTAAAGCGCGCCGGCGCGCGGAGCACGGTGCAGCCCAGCGCTTCAAAACGTTCCTGGCTGTCGTGCGGCGCAATGCCTTCGATAACGCCGCGAACGTGTTCCATCACGCGCCCGCCATCCACGCTGACGGTGGCGCTGACGCCCAACCGTTCCGCCTGCCTTGCGCTTTCTGCAGCATGGGCGGCGGCCAGCAATGCCTTGGATGGCACGCACCCGGTGTTCAGGCAGTCGCCACCCATTTCGTTTTTTTCAATTAATACGACCTTTGCACCCATTTGCACGGCACCCGCCGCTACCGACAGGCCGCCGGAACCGGCACCGATGATGCAAAGATCAGGTTTTAAAACGTCGCTCAAGTGTCTGTGCCTTTTTTTTGTTTCCAGTGGCTGTAAGCCACCGGCACCAGCGACAAAAACGCCAGCGCGATAATCGGCCCCAGAATCTGGGGTTCAAAAATAATGCCGAGGTCGGGTTCGCGCCCGGCCTCAAAAACGCTGCCCAGCCCGGCGCCGATACTGGAAAAAACCAACGACCCGGGAATGATGCCGATGAACGTGGCCAGCGTGAAGGTAACGAGGCGCACACCGAGAAAAGCCGGTACCAGGTTGACCAGCCAGAACGGAAAGACCGGCACCAGGCGCAGAAACAAAAGGTAACTAAAAGCGTTTTTGTTAAAGCCGGCTTCGAGCTTGCTTAAAAATGGCCCAGCCTTGGCGTGGAAAAAATCGGCAAAGGCATAGCGTGCGGCCAGGAAAATAATGACTGCCCCCACCGTCGCCGCCACCACCGCGGCGGCGGCGTTGATCCACATGCCGAAAATAAAGCCGCCGCCCAGCGACAGCCATACCGCGCCGGGCAGCGATAGCGCCACCACCACCACATAAATGACCATAAACCCGGCCACCGCCAGCACCCGGTTGGCCTCGGCCCAGCCGAGCAGGGTTTCGCGGTGCTCGGAAATGGCCTGGAAGGTGAGGTATTGCCCACCGCCGAGGGTAAAAAAGGCCGCGGCTGCGACCACAATGAGCGCCAGTGGGATAAAGCGCCGCCAACCCTGTTTCGCGGCTGCTTTATCTATCGCTTTGATATCGCTTGTATTTTTGTTTTTATCCGTCACGTGGCTAGGGCCTCCGGGGCCAAGGTGCAGGGGAAAGGGAAGATGACGGCCAATATAAGCCACCGCCTGAGCACCCGCCATGACCAAATGGACGCTGAGCGCCCAAAAAGCGGCGGCTGAACGCTTCGCTTCATAGTTGGCCCGAAGGCGTTGACTTGGGCCCGGCAAAAGCCTATACACCGGGCTGTTCTAAGCCTTTTAACGCCTTTCGGAGAAGACCCGTGAAACGTACTTTTCAGCCGAGCAAGCTCGTTCGCAAACGCCGTCACGGCTTCCGTGCACGCATGGCCACCGTTGGTGGCCGCCGTATCCTGGCCGCCCGTCGCGCCAAGGGCCGCAAGCGCCTTTCAGCCTGAGTTTAAGCACCATGATGCCCCGGCTATTACGACTTAAGCGTCGGCCGGAGTTTCTCCGTGTTGCGGGCTCAGGTAAGAAATGGGCCGCTCCCGGTCTTGTTCTTCAAGTTCGCCGTCGCCCCAAGGCTGAATCTGCCCGTGTCCGTGCGACCGGGTGCGAGGAAACGGACGTTCGTGTCGGTTTTACGGTTAGCCGCAAGGTCGGCAACGCCGTCGAGCGCAACCGCGCCAAGCGCCGCCTTCGCGCCGTGGTCGAGGAAGTGCTACCCATTGAGGCCCAGCCGGGCTATGACTTTGTCGTTATTGGTCGGCGTTCGACGTTAAGGCGCAAGTTTCCCCAGTTGTTGGGGGATTTAAGAGCCGCCCTCAAGCGGTTAGGTATCTCTGAACAGGGGCCGGCAAAGGCTTAGAACAAGGTATTAAAGACGCCACCATGACCACCCAGACCACACCGCAGCTTACGCAAAGCCATACGCATGACCAGGCACCGGAACCAACCCGGCGCTTGTCTGTGTTGGCGCATCTGCTCAGCACCCTGATCAAGGGTTATCGCTGGACCATTTCGCCGGTGCTGGCTGGCAGCTGCCGCCACTATCCATCGTGCTCGGCCTATGGGGTTGAAGCGGTTGAGCGTCATGGCGCTGTCCATGGCGGCTGGCTAACACTGAAGCGGGTTGCCCGGTGCCACCCTTGGAACGACGGCGGCTACGACCCGGTACCCGGGTCGGACGCCGGTTTAAAATAATTTTCGGGGGAGCACCCAAGCATTGACGGAAAACCGTAACCTTCTTCTGGCAATCATCATGTCCGGCGTCATCCTGGTGGGCTGGAATTTTTTCTTTCCCCCGCCGCCGCAACAGGCCCCCGAACAGGTAGCCCAGCAACAGCAGGGCGGAACCGGCACCATGATACCCGGCGCGCCCGGCGTGGCCGGAAGCACGAATATGGTGCCACAAGTTCCAGGCCTTTCAACACCCGAGGCAGGGGAGCATACGGTAGAAAATCTGCTCAACAGCAGCGAACGCATTCAAATCCTGTCTGAGCGGGTTCAGGGTTCCATCTCGCTGCGCGGCGGGCGCATCGATGATCTGGTGTTGCTCAATTACAATGTTGAACTGAATGACAGTTCGCAAAAAATTCGCCTGCTTTCCCCATACGGCGGGAAAGAATCTTATTTCGCCGACTGGGGCTGGGTGGGCCAAAATGGCGGCCCCCTGCCCGGCGCCGATACGGTCTGGCAGGCCGATGGCAAAACGCTGAGCCCGCAAACGCCGGTGACCCTGAGCTGGAACAATGGTCAGGGCCTTGAGTTTTCACGCACCCTGGCGCTGGACGAAAACTTTATGTTTTCCATTACCCAGCGGGTCAGGAACACCGCCAACCAGACGGTTTCGTTGAACCCCTATGGGCTAATCTCGCGCTGGTCAACGCCCGAGACCCTTGGCTTTTTCATCCTTCATGAAGGGCTGTTGGGCGTGTTTGACGGCACGTTGCTGGAAGTGGACTACGACGATCTTGTTGACGACGGACCGGTCAAAACACCGACCACCGGCGGCTGGCTGGGCATGACCGACAAATACTGGTTGTCGGCGCTGGTGCCGGACCAGAAAGCGGCGATCAATACGCGCTTCGTTCACCAAAAAGATGGCGGCCTCGACAAATACCAGGCTGATTTCATGGGCCCGCAAATTTCCCTGCCGCCGGGCGAACGTGTTGAATTTTCATCGCGCTTCTTCGCTGGCGCCAAGGAAGTGAAGCTTCTGGATGCCTATTCCGACAACCTTGGCATTCAAAGGCTGGACCTGGCGGTTGATTTCGGCTGGTTCTATTTTATGACCAAGCCGATGTTTTACGTTCTGCATTGGCTGCACGGAGTTATTGGTAACTACGGTATCGGCATTTTGCTGCTGACGGTCTTGATCAAGCTGATCTTGTTTCCGCTGGCTAACAAGTCCTACGTATCGATGGCCAAGATGCGCAAACTGCAACCGCAGCTTAAAGCCCTTCAGGCACAGCATAAGGACGACAAGCAGCGTCTGAACAAGGAAATGATGGAGCTGTACAAGCGCGAAAAGGCAAACCCGGCAGCGGGCTGCCTGCCGATCTTTGTCCAGATTCCGGTGTTCTTCGCGCTGTATAAAGTGTTGTTCATATCCATTGAAATGCGTCACGCGCCGTTCTTCGGCTGGGTGCATGATCTTTCTGCGCCCGACCCTACCACCGTGTTCAACCTGTTTGGCCTGATCGCGTGGACACCGCCGGATTTCCTGATGATCGGCGTTTGGCCGTTAATCATGGGCCTTACCATGTGGATACAGCAAAAGCTGAACCCCCAGCCCACAGACCCGGTGCAGGCCAAGGTGTTTGGGCTGATGCCGATTGCCTTCACCTTTATTCTGGCGCCGTTCCCGGCGGGCCTTGTGCTTTACTGGGCATGGAACAACACGCTGAGCATTATTCAGCAAAAGGTCATCATGATGCGTATGGGTGTTGACTGACGCGACGTGATGCAAAGGCTTAACCCCCGGATGGTGGGCAATGAACGAAACCCCGACAGCCGATATCGGCACCTTTAGGCCCGACCCCCTGACGGCGGAAGAGCTGGAAACCGGCAGGAAACTTTTTGCCGGTGAATGGTCGTTCATGCTGGGCGTGGCGTCTAAACAGCAGATACCGGAAACGGATTTGCCGGAAATTGCTTTTGCCGGGCGCTCAAACGTTGGCAAGTCATCACTGATCAACGCACTTGCCGGGCGCAAGGACCTGGCGCGCACATCGCACACGCCCGGGCGAACCCAGCAGATTAATTTTTTTGACCTTGCGGGCCGCCTGATCGTCGCCGATTTGCCGGGGTATGGCTTTGCCCGTGCCCCTAAGGACGAGGTGGCGCGCTGGACGCGGCTGGTGAATGCCTACCTCAAGGGACGCCAGCAGTTGTTGCGCGTCATGGTGCTGGTGGATTCCCGCCATGGCCTGAAGGACGTCGACCGCAAAATCATGAAAATGCTCGATGACGCCGCCGTCAGCTATCAGGTGATACTGACCAAGGCCGATAAACTGAAGCCCCCGGCGGTTGAAACGGTGCGGGCCAAAACCGCCAAGGAGCTGACCCGCCATGTGGCAGCACACCCGGTTTTATATGCCGCCAGCGCCCACAAAGGCCTCGCCGTTGACGACCTTCGAGGCGAGCTGGCCCGACTGGCCGCGCCAGCGCAAACCAAGACCGCGCCCGCATAATTAAGACGGCGCCCGCTTGGTAGTGGCAAAACGCCACAAAGTCATGTAGTTTGCTGGCGTTATGAGCAAAGAACCAAACCTGACCAAGACCCACGAGGAATGGCTCGCCCAGGCGGCGACGCTGTCTGAAGCGCTGCCGTTTATGCGGCGCTATGCCGGCGAAACCCTTACCATTAAGTACGGCGGCCACGCCATGGGTGACGAAACGCTGGCAAAGCTGTTTGCCCGCGACATCGTGCTTCTGCGCCAGATTGGCGCCAACCCCGTGGTGGTGCACGGCGGCGGGCCGCAAATCGGCGAAATGCTGGAAAAGCTGAAAATCGAAAGTGAATTTATCCACGGCCTGCGCGTAACCGACAAGGAAACCGTGGATGTTGTGGAAATGGTGCTTGCCGGTTCCATCAACAAACACATCGTTTCACAGATTAATGCACAGGGCGGTTTTGCTGTCGGCCTTTCAGGCAAGGATGGCAACCTTATCGTTGCCGATAAATTGCGGCGCACCCTGCGCGACCCGGATTCCAACATCGAGCGCATTCTCGACCTCGGCCTGGTGGGAGAGCCCAAGGTGATTACACCGCATATTCTCGATAACTTCGAGGAATCGGACATCACCCCGGTCATTGCCCCCATTGGCATTGGTGTGAATGGCGAAACGTTGAACATCAACGCCGATACCGCTGCCGGTGCCATCGCCGGTGCGCTGGCGGCAAAGCGCCTGTTGATGCTGACCGATGTGGTGGGCGTTCTGGACAAGGACGGCAAACTAATTGAAAAGCTGGGCGCCAAGCAGGCGCGCAAGCTTATTGATGATGGCACCATAACCGGCGGCATGATCCCGAAAGTTGAAACCTGCCTGGATGCCATAGCTGAAGGTGTGGAAGCCGCCGTGATTATCGACGGGCGGGTGCCGCACGCGTTGATTCTGGAACTGTTCACCGAACACGGCGCCGGCACACTTATAGAAGCGGACTAGGCTCGGGCCTATCCAAAACCAATAATTACCACGATCTGGCTTGGGTCTTCTTGGCCTTGGGGAACAACTGGCCGTGCTGGCCCAGGATATCAAACCGCTTGATGTCGCCGTGGGGCTTGCCAAAAAGGTAACCCTGCGCGTAGTTAATGCCGCATTTGCGCACGAAATCAAGGCCTTCCCTGCTGTCGACCATTTCGGCGATGGTTTCGATTCCGAGGTTCTTGCACAACGTCGCCATGGATTGTAGCAACGCCTTGCCGCGCCTTGCCTTCTGGGCGTCTTTGACCACCGGGCCATCGAGCTTAACGACGTCGACTTCGAGGCTCATCAGGTAACCGAAGCTGGCGGCACCGGCGCCAAAATCATCCAGGCAAACATGGTAGCGCTTCTTGCGTAACGACTGGATAAACTTGTTGGCGGTTTCAAGGTCTTCCATCTTTGCCGATTCGGTAATTTCAAACATCAGCCGCCCTTCGGCCCAGTGGTTTTCCTTGAGCAGGTTGTGCAGCTTGGTGACATACGTTTCACTAAAAACGGAATGGCCGGAAATGTTCACGGCAATGGCCGATTTGCTGTTGCGCGGTGTCTTGTTAAGCCATTCCAGTGCTTTTTCCACCACTGCGATGTCAAACTCAGGGATCATGCCGGTTTCTTCGGCCATGGTAATCAGCTCAAACGGCGACACGTCTTTCTCGAAGCGTGTCAGGGCTTCATAGTGGTGTATCTCGCCAGTTTGCATTTCAACAATGGGGTGAAACACCAGCTCAAAGCTGCCGTTGGCAACGGTTTGCTTGAACTGAACAACCCTGCCCGCGGCATCGCTGACCAGGGTGGAAAGGTTGTCTGACAAGGTGTGCATGTCAAACGCGCCGTCCGAATCCTTGAACCGGTTGATGGCGTAAACCAGACCATTGGCAAGGTCTTCCTCGCTGATGTTGGTGGCGTCCACGTCCATGGTTGCCGCTTCCACGGCAACGCCTTCGCCACTGGGGTCATATTCCTTGGCCACCTCAGCCAGCTGGTTTTCCAGGCTGGTAACGTCCAGCTCCTTGCCGTGAACGATGCCGAACTTGCCCTCTTCCAACTCGGCGGCTGAATCGCCATCCACCGAGTTGGCGCGCAGGTAAACGCCCAGGCTTTTGTTCATCTCAGTGGCCTGTTCGATATCCATACGCCCCTTGAGGTCGCCAAGGGCTGGCATGTTGATCAGGGTGAGCCGGTTGTCTTCGCCTTTATCCTTGGCCGCCTTTAGCTTGCCGCCCAGCACATCGGCGAAGGAGTTGGCATCATAAAGGTTGCTGCCCGGTGCGCGCTGGCGGCCCTCGGGGGCAAGGCCGGCGCTTTGGCGCTGGCTAACCCGCATGGCCAGGAAATAGTGGCCGCCCAGATCTTCCAGGTGATACCCGGCGAAGGCAATGGGCAGGCCGGCGGCACCCTTGCCCTTGAAACGCAAGTCGACGTCTTCAATGCGGCCCTTGCGCCTGGCAACGCCCAGCAGGCTGCGCATCAAATTATGGTCGTCATCGTGAATGATGTCGGTCAGGGAAAGGCCGACCATTTCTTCGGGTGTTTTGCCGATCAGGCCGCGCCAGGGGCCACCGGCGAAAAAGACCTTTTCATCGCTGTCCACTTCCAGCAGGAAATCCGCCCAACAAAAAGCCAGCGCGACAAAGCGGTCACGCTCGGCTTTCAGGTCGCCGCTCGCCTCAACAGGCGGTGGCGTTGCTTGGGTGTTTGCAAGGCTCATTTATATTCTACGTTCGGCCCGGTAACGGTCCGGGCACACCTCCCATTTGTTGAAATGTTATCACAGCGTCTGGTTGCATAATACACCCCAAATGGAGGGCTCTGGCCCATAACTTTATCGTTATCAAAGCCCTTGAACCGGTGGCCTTTGGTGCCTCTAATGGCCACATGAACAGCCCTGAATCGCCACCCAACCCGGCCTTGGATCCCGCGAGCGCCGCGGCGTGGGTGTTTGACCTCGATAATACGCTTTATCCAGTCAGCCACGGCCTGTTTGACCAGATCGACCGGCGCATAAAGGAATATGTGGCCGATTTTCTGGATATCAACCACGAAGCGGCCTACCGCATCCAAAAAACCTATTTCCGCGAACACGGCACCACCTTGCGCGGCCTGATGGACCGCCACAATGTCGACCCGGTGGCATTTTTGGACTATGTCCACGATATTGATATTTCCGTCGTTCCCCCGGCGCCGGAACTGGGCCGGGCACTGGACAGGATAAAGGGTCGCAAGCTCATCTTCACCAACGCCGATACCGCCCACGCCGAGCGTATTTTGGCGCGTCTCGGCATTGCGCACCATTTCGAGGCCATATTCGATATCGTCGACGCCGAGTATACGCCCAAGCCAGCCCTCGAGACCTACACCCGGTTGGCCGAGCGCTACCGCCTTAAGGCCGGCGCGACCGTGATGGTCGAAGACATTGCGCGCAACCTTGGCCCGGCCCGGGCCATGGGTTGGGCAACGGTGTGGGTGCGCTCAGGCTCCGCCTGCGAGGTCGCCAGCGAAGCGCCTGAGGTGGCAGCGGATATCGACTTCATCACCGATGACCTGACGGCCTGGCTGGGGGCGATATAGGGCCCGATATTGTTGTTCGCCTGCTGGTCTTTTATGGCCCCGGCGCTGGACTTCGCTGTGGTGAAACCGTATGTTCGAAAGCCTTAATGATGGATGCTTAAGCCTCCGAACCTCCCTTAAACCACGAAGAGAACCCGCCAACGCCATGAACACCGAAGCCCTTAAAACCACCATCGATTCCGCCTGGGAAGACCGCGACGCCATTGGCCTTAAAACCACCGGCGATGTGCGCGACGCTGTGGAAACTGCGCTGGACCTGCTCGATAGCGGCCAGGCCCGCGTTGCCGAACGCAAGTCGGTCGGCAAGTGGGAGGTCAACCAGTGGCTTAAAAAAGCGGTGCTGCTGTCTTTTCGCCTCAACGACATGGCGCCCATTTCCGGTGGGCCGGGCGGCGCCGAGTGGTTTGATAAGGTACCCAGCAAGTTCAAGGGCTGGGACGAAGCGCGCTGGCGCGAAGCCGGCATCCGCGCGGTGCCCAACTGCATTGCGCGCCGTGGCGCCTATATCGCACCCGGCGTGGTATTAATGCCGTCGTTCGTCAACTTGGGCGCCTATGTGGACTCCGGCACCATGGTCGATGGATGGGCCACCGTGGGCTCTTGCGCCCAGATCGGCAAAAACGTGCACCTTTCCGGCGGCGCCGGTATTGGCGGCGTGCTGGAACCGCTGCAGGCCGGGCCGACCATTATTGAAGACAACTGCTTCATCGGCGCGCGGGCCGAAGTTGCCGAAGGCGTAATTGTTGAAGAAGGTTCGGTTCTGGGCATGGGGGTTTATATTTCCGGCTCAACCAAGGTCATCGACCGCGCCACCGGCGAAGTACATTATGGGCGCGTGCCAGCCTATTCGGTGGTGGTGGCCGGTTCCATGCCATCAGCCAAGGTCATGCCCGATGGCCAGCCGAGCCCGAGCCTTTACTGCGCGGTGATCGTCAAACGGGTGGATGAAAAAACCCGCTCCAAGACATCCATCAACGAGTTGCTCATAGATTGAGTGATGCCGGGGGGCGAGCGTGCCATCCATACCACCCATTGACCCGATAGAACTTTCGCAGGCCCTGATCCGTTGCCCCAGTGTGACGCCGGAAGACGCCGGTGTATTGGCGGTGCTTGAGGGGGCGCTGAAGCCGCTTGGCTTTACTTGCAACCGGCTGCCATTTTCCGCACCCGGCACGCCCGATGTCGACAACCTTTATGCGCGACTGGGAACGGGCGGCCCGAACCTGTGTTTTGCCGGACATACCGACGTGGTGCCGGTGGGCAACGAGGCACAGTGGACACACCCGCCGTTTACCGCCGAAATAGTGGGCGATACGCTTTATGGTCGCGGTGCCGTCGACATGAAGTGTGGCGTAGCTGCGTTTGTTGCCGCCACGGCGCGCTTTATTGAAAAGAACGGCGCTGCATTTGGCGGTTCCATTTCCTTGCTCATCACCAATGATGAAGAAGGCCCGGCCATCAACGGCACCGTCAAGGTGCTGGACTGGATGAAAAACGCGGGCGAAACCATGGATGCCTGCATCGTTGGCGAGCCGACCAACACCGACACCTTGGGAAAAACCATCAAGATCGGCCGCCGTGGTTCCATGAACGGTTTTTTGACCGTCCATGGCACGCAAGGTCATGTGGCTTATCCGCAGCACGCCGATAACCCGGTGCGTCGTCTGCTGGCCATGGTGGGCGCCATTAACGAAAAAAAGCTCGATAGCGGCAACGATCATTTTGACCCGTCCAATATAGAAGTGACCTCTATCGATGTGGGCAACGAAGCCACCAACATCATTCCGGCGGTGGCGCGCGCGCAATTCAATATCCGCTTTAACGATAACCACACATCGGAAACGCTGAAGGCGTGGCTCTGGGAAGTGTGTGAAACGGTGGGTGGGGAATATGACCTCGACATTGAGGTTTCCGGTGAAGCCTTCATCACACCACCCGGACCGTTGTCGAACGTTATGGCCGCAGCCATCACAAAGGTTACCGGGCACACGCCCGAACTCAGCACCTCGGGCGGCACATCCGATGCCCGGTTTATCAAGAACCACTGCCCGGTGGCAGAGTTTGGCCTGATGAACGCACGCCGCCCTTGAGGATATAAGAAAACTGACCAACATCTATTTCGAGATGATCGACGGATACTTCATGAACGCCCCAAACGATAAACCATGAGCGTACCTCAGGAAGCCACAAGCGCGCTTTTTGGTGCGCTGAAACTGGCCCGGTTTGATGCCACTGGCGTTCAGTTTTTCAACGCCAGTCGCCAGGGGTTTTTCAATTCATTTATCGCGGCGGCGGTTATCGCGCCCTTTTTCATGCTTTTTATGGGCATAAAGTGGCAAGGCGGTTTTGTCGAAACCGGTGCCGTGCGCCTGATGGTGGTTGAAAGTTCCGTCTATGTGATTTCGTGGGTCCTGTTCCCACTGGTCATGGTTTACGTTACGCGACACTTTGGCTGGTGGCCCCGGTTTTACGCTTTTGGAACGGCGCGAAACTGGACGGTTCTGGTGCAAAACATATTGTACCTGCCCATTGCCATTGCCGATATTTCCGGGCTGATGCCGCTGAGTGCCAGCGCACCGCTTCTGCAAATGATGTTCGTTTATACCGTTGCCTATTCGTGGTTTGTGACGCGCCACACCTTGGGTGTTTCCGGTATGGCGGCAACGGCCATTGTTATGATGGATTTGGCTTTAGCCATTATCCTGCAGGTCGCGGCAGACCTTTTGCAGCATTAAAAGCCTATATGCCCATCATGCCGCCGGGGCCGCCCATCATATCCAGGGGCATGCCGAAGTAAGCCGCCAGCGCGCTTAGGCCAACCATGATCAACAGCATGGGAGAGGTCAGGAAACCGACCACCGCCAACAAAATTGCGCCGATGCCCCAACCGGGCATACCGCGAAACAGGCAGACAGCGCCGAGGAACAGCGCCAGTGGCACAAACAGCACCGACCAGGCAAAAACACTGATGGTTCCAAAAATAACCGCAAAAATACCCAGCCACGGCTGTTGTTCGGGCTGGTTTTGCGGCGGCGTCTGTTGGCCTGCGCCACCGCCGTCGTCACCTTCAGGTGTGCCGGGCGCATCGCCTGTGGGGCCGTCACCCAGATTCTTGATGCCGCCGGTGTTCAATGAAGTGATGGGATTTTTGTTCATGGCTTATTTTACCCGCTTCGTGCCAGACCACAATAACCGTTAATAGCTAACCCGGACCAGATAAAGCCCCTCGGCCGGTGCCGTTTGCCCGCCACGGGCGCGATCACGCGCCTCGAGCGCAGCTTCAAGGTCCGCCTTGGTCCACTTCCCCTCACCGACCAGTTTCAGGGTGCCAGTCAGGTTGCGCACCTGGTGGTGCAAAAACGAACGCGCCCGCGCCTTGATGTGGATTTCATCGCCCACCCTGGTCACGTTAAGCTCATCGAGCGTTTTCTCGGCCGACTTTGCCTGGCAAAAGGCGGCACGAAACGTGGTGAAGTCGTGCTTGCCAATCAAAACCTGAGCGGCATCGTGCATGACTTCGGCATCCAGCGTCACCGGCACCCACCAAACACGGCCCCGTTCCACTGCTGGGCGCGGCCGCCGGTTGAGAACGCGATACAGGTATTCGCGCTCTGTGGCCGAAAAGCGGGCGTGAAAATCTTCGTCAACTTCACGGGCCTCCAACACGACGACCGGGTGTTCCTTGATGTGAAAATTAATGGCGTCGCGAACCGTTTTGGCATCGGTGTCGTATTCGGTATCGAAATGCGCCACCTGACCCAGGGCATGAACGCCCGAATCCGTACGCCCGGCGCCGAGCAGGGTGACCGCCTCGCCCGAAAAGGCCTCGATGGCGGTTTCCAGCACCTGCTGGACGCCGAGGCCGTTATCCTGGCGCTGCCAGCCGACGAAGGGTGCACCATGGTATTCAACAACGAGGCGAAAACGTTTCATGGCCACTGTTTTAGCGGTTAAATTGCCTGACGGGTCAGGTTTTTTACATTTTCCACCATTCGTACAGGGCCAGTGTATAGGTCGGTTTTGGGGCTTTTCCGAAAGTCTGAGCAAGGAAACGCCAGAACATTTGCCAAAAAGCCGGGCGAACCTTAACATTGTCTGCAGCCTAATTTCAGCCTTGGCCCAATACCAAGAAAAAAACCGCCAAACAAGGTTCTAGGCTACGCAAACAGGGAACGCCATGAGCACACAATTCCAACAGGATCTCGATACGCTGCATATCCTGCCGCTGTCGATCATTCCATTTGAAACCAAGGCGCTAAAAAGTGCGCGGCTGATAAAAAATAGCCGCCTGGAAACCATGGTTGAGCTGTTTTCCGATCTCCAGTCGGGCAGCGGGCAGATGACCGTTGGCGACGCGGTCAAAGAATTGCAGGACCGCGCCGGGGCCTCGCGCAAGGATATTTCCATACTCCGCAAGCTGGCGCGCTTATCGTCGTATGACGTTTACAGCCTCAGGGTGCAATTGCGTGAGCAGGACGTCCAGGTCAACGATTTTGCGGAACTGAAACTGTCGCCTGACAAAAGCAAAGAGTTGGGCGGCTACATGAAGGATTTCACCCACCCCCTGCTCATGGAAATCTACGGTTCCGATGACATGGAGATAAAGTCGTTCGATGACATATTGAAGCTCTTTCGTGAGCCGGATGTAACAAAAGCGCGCGAAAAACTGGATCAGATGGCCCAGCGCCTTGATATCAACATCATGGAGATACCGCGCTTCATGGAAGATTACGGCGATATTTTTCTGTCGTTGGCTTACTTCAAGCAATGCCTGGCGAACATATCGCCCATTGTTAACGCTTTTTTCCATTCATTGACGGAAATCCGCAACAACCACCAACTGCAAAGCGACCAGACCCTGATGAAAACCTGCGATGTGCTGGAAAACACCTTCATCGGCCTGAATGCCCACATCAAACGCCTTTTTGATGAATTTGATAAAAGCAGCCAGGATTTCTGGACCGACGTTTCGGCGGAACGCTTTCGCGAAGTCGAAGCCCTGATAGAAAGCTACCACACCACCATCGGTGGTGTGTTGTGTGCGCTTTCGGTTAAAACCATTGCCTGGCACCGGCTGTTTCCACGCCCTTCCGTTGGTGGCCCGATGAAACGTTCAGAATTCACCATGGGCGAAATGCGCCAGGGCATCGATACCATTCGCGAAATCCTGAAAAAGGCGCGCGACAAGAAACCCAAAGCGCACAGTCGCTCCAAACACGCAAAATACGAACCGTCGGGAGATGCGGCCAGCAACGCCACAGAAGAAAAAAAGATCGTCAAGGTCTAGGCAAAGCGCAGGCGGTCTCAAGCCAGCGTTGTGCCCACGTCCACCGGGTTACCACGCTTGAAATCTTCCCAGTCCATGGCCCCCTTACCGGCACGTTGAAGGTGGTAAATGGCCAACGCATCATTCCCGCACGCCACCACAAGGGCGCCGGTGTTATCAAGCACCTGGCCCGACTTGCCACTGCCATCAATGGGCTCGGTGCCCAACGCGCGCACGCGCTCTCCGGCCAGCATGAACCACGCCGCCGGGTAAAAGCCACGAACCTGTCGCGCCACATTTTCAGCCGACTGGTCCCAGTCTATTTTCGTTTCCGCCTTATCAACCTTGGGTGCGAAGGTTACGCCCGCTTGTGGTTGCGCTTTGGGTTCAATTTTTCCAGCAGCGACATCGGCCAGTATCGTCGTCATTAAAGTTGCGCCCATTTCGCAAAGGGTGTCATGAAGGTCGGATGCCGTCATGGCGGGCGTGATGGGTGTTGTGGCGCTCGCCAGCACCGGGCCGGTGTCGAGGCCGGCGTCCATTTGCATAATGCTGATACCGGTCTCGGTATCACCCTCAAGGATGGCGCGCTGAATGGGTGCAGCACCACGCCACCTTGGCAGCAACGAGGCGTGAATATTGAAACAGCCCAGCCGGGGTGCATCCAGCACCGCTTGGGGCAATATCAAGCCATACGCCACCACCACACAGGCATCAACATCAAGGGTGGCGAACGCTTCAACATCGGTTTTGTTTTTGAAGTTGGCCGGGGTGCGAACCACAAGTCCATGTTCTTCGGCAAACCGGTGAACGGGCGATTGGCGAAGCTGTTTGCCGCGACCCGCCGGGCGCGGGGGCTGGGTGTACACGCACACAATTTCATGACCCGCCTTCACCAGCGCATCAAGCGCCGGCACGGCAAAATCTGGCGTGCCCATGAAAGCCAGCTTCAGGACGGCGATGCTCATGCGGGTGCCCCGGCAGGGGCGGAAAGTTTTTGTTGTTTTTGCAGTTTTTTGATAATCATCTTTCGCCTTAGGGCCGAAAGATGGTCGACAAACAAGGTGCCCTCGAGGTGATCCATTTCATGTTGGATACAGACCGAAAGCATGTCGTCGGCTTCAATTTCCCTGATTTCGTTCTGGCGGTCGAGGTAACGCACCCTGACGGCTGCGGGGCGTTCGACATCGGCATACTGGTCGGGCAGTGAAAGGCAGCCTTCCTCTCGCAGTTCCAGCTCTTTCGAAGCCCAGACGATTTCCGGGTTGGCCATAAACAACGGCTGGACATCTTCATCGCGGGGGTCGGCATCGACCACGATGACGCGCTTGAGCACGCCCACCTGCGGGGCGGCCAGGCCGACGCCATTGGCGGCCACCATGGCGGCCACCATACCGTCCATCAGGCGGCGGATTTCATCATCGACGGTCGTAACCGGCTCGGCCGGGCGTTTCAGCCGGGGGTCCGGGGCGATGATGATTTCAAGGTTAGGCATGAAAAGTCCTTATTTTCTTTAATATTGGCCATTTTTGAAACCATTATGGCCACTCAAGCGAAACCCTATATAGGCCATAATGGCCCCTTCTATCAACGAGAGGGTTCCCGCCATGGTGCCAGCGAAAGAAGCCGCCGTGAGGCGCCCGTTTGAGGCTATACACCTTGTCCCGAAAGGGATTATGGACAAAGCTGGGCACGCGACCCAAAAAGCAGATCAGGAAACAAAAAAGTCCATGCGTGCGCAACTTCATTACCTGACCACAGCCATCATCATGCCGGTTTATGGCATCCAGGTCTGCCCCTACATCGAAAGCCTCAGTGCCGCGCAGGTCGCCGTGCCAATTGTGGCCGCGATGGCTTTGCAGTTCATGGTGCGCCACCACGTTCGCAACGCCTGGATTCTTGGCGCGACCTTGGAAAAACAAACGGTGCGCGCCTTCTTGCTGGAGATGGCTCTGTTCACCATTACCGGTCTTGCCTTGAGCCTGTATAACAACATTCTTTATGACTTTCCCCTTGTAAGCGGTCTCAAGGTTATTGTCGGCATTTTTGCCCTGGGCTTTTTTGCCGCTATTGATCTGGGCCTGAAGCAGGAACGCATCGTCGGTGACATCGTCGAAGAAACCGGTGCCGACCTTGATGCAAACACCGAATCGTTTCCCATGACGCGACGGGTCGCCATGTTCGCCGCTGCTTTGGTGATAATGTTGATTTCGGTGTTTATCCTGCTGGTCATCAAGGACCTCGACTGGATTGTCGAAGTCGGCGACACAATCCCGCTTCTGGATGCGCGCATTTCCATCATCAAGGAATTCCTGTTCGTATTAGCGGTCGTGCTGCCGCACACCTTGAACATTATTTATTCCTACGCCACAAACCTAAAACGGTTTCTGGGCCACGAAAACCGTGTCCTGACCAGCATTTCCAGTGGCGTTCTGGATGTGCGCGTTCCGGTCAGCAGTAACGATGAGTTTGGCGTCATGGCCAAGCATACCAACCTGATGGTCGGCCAGATCCGAGATTACATCGACGAAATAAACCTTACCCGCGACGTCACCATTTTATCGCTGGCGTCGCTGGCAGAAGCGCGCGACAACGAAACCGGCGCCCATATTTTGCGCACCCAGCGTTATGTGCGCGCACTGGCTGAACATTTAAAGGGCCACCCCAGCTACAGTGAAGTTCTGGATGAGCAGACCATTGACCTTTTATACAAGTCCGCGCCACTGCACGATATCGGCAAGGTTGGTATTCCCGATGCCATTTTGCTCAAACCCGGCAAGCACGAACCGGAAGAGTTTGAGATTATGAAAACCCACGCCGCTATCGGTGCCGAGGCGCTGCAGGGGGCCGAGAAAAAATTGGGTACCACTTCGTTTCTTGGCCTAGCGCGAGAAATTGCCGAAACCCACCATGAAAAATGGGACGGCAGCGGATACCCTGCCGGTCTCGCGGGCGAAACCATTCCCTTGTCCGGGCGCCTGATGGCGGTGGCGGATGTCTATGACGCGCTGATTTCCAAGCGCGTTTACAAGCCCGCCTTCCCCCATGAAAAGGCCATGGCCATTATCCGCGAAGGGCGTGGCAGCCATTTCGACCCCGACGTGGTGGACGCGCTCGATACCATCGAAGCCGAGTTCCAGACCATCGCCGCCGAGTTCCGCGACGAAGGCGCCGAGTAAGCGCTTGCGCCGGGGCGGGCTTGGGTGAGGTTTGCCTTTCACGGGGGAATCGGCCACTCTGAGCCCATGGAAATTAGCTGGATCATCGCCGCCATTGCCCTTGTTGTTGCCGCCTTTGCCCTGTGGGCAGCGTTTGGACGGCGCGCCAGTAACGCGCAGCCCAGTAATGAAGCGAACGCGCTAAACGAGATGTTGGGTCGCCTGGCGCAAATCAGCGAATCCTCGGAAAACCGCCACAACCAGCTTACCCGCACCCTTGAAGAGCGCCTTGAAGCGGTTTCCAAGCGCCTCGGCGATGGCCTCAACCTGCACACCGAAAAAACCGGCACCACCATGAAACAGGTGCACGAACGCCTGGCCGTTATCGACGCCGCTCAAAAGAACCTGACCGACCTTTCCGCGCAGGTGGACGGGCTGCAAAACGTGCTGTCCAACAAGCAGGCCCGCGGTGCCTTTGGTGAGGTGCAGTTACAAGACCTGGTCAGCGATATCCTGCCGCCGTCGGCCTATTCGTTCCAGACACCGCTGAAAAGTGGGGCCCGGCCCGATTGCCTGTTACGGCTTCCCAACCCGCCGGGGTCCATTGCCATCGATTCCAAGTTTCCGCTGGAAAGCTATCGCGCCATGGCCGCTGCCATGGACGACACCACCCGCAATCAGTCGGCGCGCCAGTTCACCACCGATATTAAAAAACATGTCACCGACATTGCCGGAAAATACATCGTCCCCGGTGAAACGGCTGAATATGCCATCATGTTTCTGCCGTCCGAGGCGGTTTATGCCGAACTGCACACCAATTTTGCCAACCTTGTTGAAGATTCCCACCGCCTGCGCGTGGCCATCGTTTCACCGGCAACCATGATGGGAACACTAACGGCTATCCGCGCCATTTTGAAAGACGCCCGCATGCGCGAACAAGCGCACATCATTCAGGTGGAAGTCATGAAGTTGATGGAAGATGTCGGGCGCCTTGACGACCGTGTTGAAAACCTGGGAAAACACTTCGGTCAGGCGGCCAAGGATATAGAGCTGATCAACACGTCGTCTAAAAAAATCAAGAGCGGAATTAAGCGCGTTGAGTCCATACAATTGGAAGATGATGAAAAACTCGACGGCACGGATGATACGGCACCGGGCCTGACCGCCAACGAACCCTAACCCGTTTACATGCCCGTTCACAAAAAATCCCTTAAGGAATCTCATGGCTGATCACAACATCCATCCCGATGCACCGCGGAATCGATCGCCCGTCAAGATCATGGCGGCGACCATGGCACTTATTGTCGCCATCAGCGTTTGGGAAATGACCAAGGAAGAGCGCCGTTCGGTCAAGGCGACCATCACCATGCCGACCTTAAGCGCGGTGGAACAACGGGGCCGCGATGATTTCAACCGCCTTTGTTCCGAGTGCCACGGCACAGACGCCACCGGCGGCGCTAAGGCCGGGCCACCGCTGATGCACCCTTATTACCGGGTCGGCAAACTTACCGATGATGATTTCAAACGGATTATCAGCCAGGGTGCGCCGCAACGGTTATGGAAGTTTGGCTATATGCCGGCGCAAGTAAACGTTACCGACGCCGAGGCCGAGTCCATGGTTACTTTTTTCAATGCGCTGCGCGCCGTCAACGGCATGGGTGACTAGGTTCCAATAGACCGCTAAACCGGTTTACGTGCCTTCAGCGCCGCCGCCAGCGTGCCTTCATCAAGATAATCCAGCTCGCCGCCCATCGGCACACCGTGTGCCAGCCCGGAAATGCGGACCCCACAATCAGCCAGCACATCGGCAATATAATGCGCCGTGGTCTGGCCATCGACGGTGGCATTGGTGGCAATAATAACCTCTTTAACCGCGCTGTCTCCGGCGCGCGTTATCAGGGCGCCGATGGCGAGGTCTTCGGGGCCGACGCCATCCAGCGCCGAAAGGGCACCGCCCAACACATGGTAAAGCCCGCGAAACCCGGCAAGGCGTTCCATGGCCCACAAGTCACCCACTTCCTCGACCACGCAAATAACGCTGGTGTCTCGCTTGTCGGCACTGCAAATGGTGCATGGGTCGGTAACGTCAAGGTTGTGGCAAACCGAGCAGGCCTTGATGTTTTCGGCGGTTTCTTCCAATGCCCGGGCCAGTGGGGTCATCAACGATTCGCGCCGCTTGAGCAGGAACAGCGCGGCACGCCGCGCCGAACGTGGCCCCAGCCCCGGCAGCTTGGCCAGCAACTGGATCAAGCTTTCAAGTCCGCCCGATTGCATCCGTTAATCCTTCTCGTTTGCTTAGCTCAATTTACTGACTCAATTTAAAAGGGCAGCTTGAAGCCCGGTGGCAACGGCAGGCCGCCGGTCATTTCATCAGCCATTTCCTTCTTTTTGGCATCGATTATCGTGCGCGCGGCGTTAAAGGCCGCCTGCACCATACTTTCCAGCATCGCCGGGTCTTCGGGGTCAGCGGCGTCAGGGTCGATAAATACGCCCAGCATTTCAAACTTGCCGTTGAGCCGCACCTTCACCAGGCCGCCAGCGACCTCGCCCTCGGCTTCGAAGGCTTCCAGGGCTTCTTGCATCTCGCCCATGCGGGCCTGCATTTCCTGGGCCTTTTTCATCATCTGGCCGATATTCTTCATTTAATGTCCTCTGGTCTAGCCGGGCTTCAATCTATACCATCAGAGTCATGCAGCACAAAAGCCTGTTCGTTTTCGACATTGAAACCATACCCGACACCGACGTGGTCGAAAACCTGACCGGTGAAGCGCCCGCCAGTGTCGAGGCGGCGCGCGAGGCACTGAGCGCCTATCACCTTGAAGCCACCGGTGGCAAAAATGACTTTCCCCGCCAGCCGTTTCACCGCGTGGTTGCCATCAGCTATCTGGTCGCCGACATCGAACGCGATACCAAGCAAGAGGCCTATACACTGCGCGAGTTGCGCTCGGGCCGTGCGGAAGCGGACGAAAAAGAACTGGTCGCCGGGCTATACCAGTGGATCGACAAGACCCACCCGCGGTTGGTCAGCTATAACGGGCGCGGGTTTGACCTTCCCGTGTTGCGCCACCGGGCCATGATGCACGGCGTGCAGGCAAAGGGTTTTCACGACACGGCCAACAAGTGGGAAAACTATACCTCACGATATGCACAAGACTGGCATTGCGACCTTCAGGAAGCACTGACCGATTTCGGCGCTGCATCACGCGGCCTTAAACTGAACGAGGTTTGCTCGGTGCTGGGCCTGCCCGGCAAGTTCGGGGTTGATGGCTCGCAGGTGGCGCCGCTTTTTGATGAAGGCCGGGTAGACGAAATTCGCGATTACTGCGAAACCGATGTTCTGAACACCTATTTGGTTTACCTGCGCTACCAGATGACCCGCGGCAACATGAGCAAGGATGCCCACAATCACGCCGTCGCCGACGTGGTGGCATTCATTGAAGCGGAAATGGAAGCGCGCCCGCATTTGGGTGAATTCATGGAAGCGTGGGGCCGGGCGTGCAAAAACAAGTTTTTGCTGGATTAACGCTCGTCTTCCTCAGGCGGACGCCTGAGCGGCGGCGCATCGGCGGTTAGATCAACCACCTTGGTCACTTTGGCACCGGGAAACGTTGCCAGTACCTTGGCCACCAGTTCAATCTCGCCGGCCTTGGCGTGCTCGCTTGCCTTTTGGGCATCACCCTGCTGTTTCAGGGTCGGCTGACCGGCGGTCTGGGTAAGCGTCACCACCCAACGCCGTGACGTATTTTCATTGAGAAATTTGGAAAGTTTCTGCGCCAGGTCTTGCGGCGCGTGTTCGGCCGGGTTGTATTCCATGCGCCCGGGCTCAAACTTCACCAGATGCAGGTTAGATACCATGTTGGCATGCAGGATCATTTCGCCCTTTTCTTCGGTCAACGCTACCACGGCTTCGAACGTTTGCGGGTCGGGCAGGTCCGGTTCTGCGTCCGGTTGCGGTGCGACTTGCGGTGCGGGCTGTGCGCTTGAAGATTGAACCGCCTGCATGACCGGGCCATGCGTTGGGCCGTGCGTGGCGCTTGATGTTGCCTGCGCGTTCAATGAACCGCCGCCTGAAGCTGGAGCCGAAGCGGAAGAAGAAGGCGCGGCCGGTGTTGCGGCTTGCGGTTGTGGGCTAGCGCCTTGCAGCTGGCTCAACGCTTCCGCCGGGCTGGGCAGGCCAAGGCCGTAAACCAAACGCACCAAAACCATTTCCGCCGCCTTCAGCGCGCTCGGCGCGCCCTGGGTTTCACCGAGACCCTTCAGCAACATTTGCCAGGTGCGGGTGAGGTCGGCCATGGAAATGCCTTCCGCCAGCTCGCGACCGAGCGTGCGCTCAATCTCGGGTGTGCCGGGGGCTTCGGCAACGGCGGGAGAAACCTTGATGCGGGTAATCCAGTGACAAACTTCCAATAAATCCTGCAACACCGAGACCGGGTCGGCACCATCGCGGTATTGTTCTTCAAGCTGGGTGAGCGTTGCTTCCATGTCACCCTTGAACACGGTCTTCAGCAATTCAAAGGTGCGCCCACGGTCGGCCAGGCCCAGCATATCGCGCACCGCATCGGCGCTTACTGCACCATGGGCGTGGGCCAGTGCCTGGTCCAGCAACGACAGCCCATCGCGCACCGAACCATCGGCGGCGCGCACAATCAATTGCACGGCATCATCGGAAACCTCGGCGTTTTCACTTTCGATAACCTGCTTGAAATGCGCGCCCAGGGTTTCGGCATCAATGCGTCTAAGGTCAAACCGCTGGCAGCGCGACAGCACCGTGACTGGAACCTTGCGAATTTCGGTGGTGGCGAAAATAAACTTTACGTGCTCGGGCGGTTCTTCCAGCGTTTTCAAAAGCGCATTGAAAGCGTTTTTAGAAAGCATGTGGACTTCATCAATAATGTAAATCTTGTAACGCGCCGAAACGGGCTTGTAACGAACGCCTTCGATAACTTCACGAATGTCATCAACGCCGGTTCGTGATGCAGCATCCATTTCAATGACATCAACGTGGCGGTCAGCGGCAATGGAAACGCAATGTTCACATTCACCGCAGGGTTCCGCCGTCGGCCCACTGCTGCCGTCAACGCCAACGCAATTAAGCGCCCGGGCGATGATGCGCGCCGTGGTGGTTTTGCCGACACCGCGCACGCCGGTCAGCATAAACGCATGGGCCAGCCGCCCCGAACGACTGGCGTTGGTCAGGGTCTGGACCAGGGCGTCCTGGCCGATAAGGCCGGAAAAATCGCTGGGTCGGTATTTGCGCGCCAACACCCGGTACTGGGTTTCGCTTTCGCTGTTTTCTGACGGGGTGGGGGGCATGAATGGCGGGCTTTCTTGATTTAAGGTGGGAGACCGGCCAGCGACCCGGACTGAAATCGTTACGGCTGCTTCCTTCCGGATCTGACCGGGTTGGCGAAAGGTCCGTCCGCGGCCGATCTCCCGCACCGAGTATAGCAGCCCATCGGGCGCTGGCAAACGCCGCTGGGCGCACAAAATGGATCGTTTTGGCGCCATCGCCCCAATAACCCCGCCCGCGCGGTGGATAACATCGCGGTGAGGTCGGAGAAGGAAGGGCCAGAGCCTGCTCAGGGTATATTGATTCCATGCTCGGACGCGGTGACGTGAAAAACGGCGTCCGTAAGCTGGCCCGGCACAATGGGTAAGGCGGTATTGAAAATTTCGTAGCGCCCCGGGGTGACGGCAACGAAGTTGATTTTGACGGTGCTTTTAGCCGCAATGCGCACGCCGTTGATGCACCCATAAACCGGCGCGCCATTACCCAGGCGAATGGAGCTGACGGCAATGCCCTCCTTCAGGAAATCATCAGCCCAGATGTTGTTGGCAAAATCGTCACCATTGACGATTTCCAGCGAATACGCCTGCCCCTGTAAAAAGTAAAACGACATGGGGTCGTAGGTTTCATCCTGAATGCGCATGATGGAGGGCAAAACCCTGTGCCATTCGACGCCCTTGGTCAGCTGGTGGCGTTCGGCCATGCAGCCGAAGGCCAGCGAGGCGCCTGACGAGCCCGATGAAATGCCACAGCCTCCCAGCGCCACAGCCACCATAACCAGCGCCAACCACGCCCGGCGCGAAGGCCGCGTGGTGCAAGAATGGTTCTTTTTAAACAACTGTAATGCCATGGCCAGTCAGTTCCCCTTCGGGGCAAGTCTACCCGGAAGAGTCCAAAGGGCAAGGCCCGCGGCTGGCCGCCAAGAACGGCACTTAAGTGGAGACGTCGCCTTCGCGCTTGTCCTTGCGCGCATGCAGTACGCGAAGGGCTTCGCGGCCCTTGTTGTGAATCGATTCCATAACATTTTCACCCTGAAGCCGGGCCTTGGCATCCAGCAGCACACCCAACAGGGTTGCTTCATCAAGGTGGTAAAGGCCCGCAACCTTGAGCAGGCGCTCGCGGTCAGCGGCGGGAGCAAAGCCTGAAAAGGCCAGCTTGTCTTTTTCGCGTCTGAGCATGACATAATTTCCCAATGTCCGGGGGTGGGCCGAGGCGGCGTATATACATTATCCATGCGCCTTTGGTAACCAAAAGTCTTCAGGCGACCGGCTAGCTGTGCTCGGCACGCGCCGGAGAGGCCGGAAAAACGCCCAGAATCTTGAACTCATCGGTGTAAAAACCCAGCTCATCCAGCGCCAGCGCCAGCGGGCCTTGCTCGGGGTGGCCCTCGACCTCGGCGTAAAACTGGGCGGCGTTGAAGCTGCCATCAACGAGATAGCTTTCCAGCTTGGTCATGTTGATACCATTGGTGGCGAACCCGCCCATCGCCTTGTAAAGGGCGGCTGGAATGTTGCGCACCCGGAAAACGAAACTGGTCATGACCGGCCCGTTGTTGACCGGTGGCATATCGGGTTCGGCGGCCATAATGAGAAAGCGCGTGGTGTTGTGTTTGGCGTCTTCAATGTTGGCACGCAGCGCCTCAAGGCCATAAATTTCACCGGCCAGCTTTGAAGCAATGGCCGCCTGCGTGAGGTCATCTTGTTCGGCGACCATTTGTGCGGCACCGGCCGTGTCGGCATGAACAACGGGAACAAGCCCCAGTTCGGCAATTAACTTGCGGCACTGGTTGAGCGCATGAACGTGGCTGTGCACATGGGTAAGCTCTGTTTCTTTCGCCCCAGGCTTTGCCAGCAGGTGGTGGTCGATGCGCTGAAAATGCTCGGCAATAATATGCAGGCCTGAATCCGGCAACAGGTGGTGAATGTCCGCCACCCGTCCGGCAACCGAATTGTCGATGGGGATCATGGCGAGCCTTGCCTTGCCTTCGCGAACGGCGGCGAAGGCATCCTGAAAGCTGGTGGACGCCATGGTTTCCATGTCCGGAAACACCGCCCGGCAGGCGAGGTCAGAATTGGCGCCCTCCACACCCTGAAAAGCGATGGTATTGGCGGGGCTGGTGGGTTTTTTGGTTTTACTCATCAGACTTTATTCCGGGCAGCAAAATCATTTCTGGCGCGTTCAAGGTCGGCGGAAGTATCAACCCCGAACGGAACCGTGTCAACGCGGGCCGCCGCAATGCGCATGCCGTTTTCAAGGGCGCGCAACTGTTCGAGCTTTTCGTCCTGTTCGCGTTTGCCCGGGGCCAGAGAAACAAACCGGGCCAGCGTTTCGGGGCGATAAGCGTAAATGCCGATGTGGTGCCAGGCGGGGCCTTCTCCTGGAAAAGGCGCGCGCGAAAAATCTTTCGCCGCGGCGAAAGGCAGGTCGCCGGAAAAATCGACCTTAAAATCGACCTTGGCCTTCACCACGTTGGGATTGGCCAACTCGTCGGGGTCGGTAATTTCGGCAACCAGTGTCGCGATATCCACATCAGGGTCAGCCAGCGGTGCCAGCACGGCGCCAATGGCGGCAGGATCGATTAACGGCAGGTCGCCCTGCAGGTTGATAACGGCGTCAAAGCGGCCGTCTGGGTCCAGTTCACGCAATGCCGCAAACACCCGGTCTGAACCGGATGGCAGGTCGGATGCGGTGAGAATGGCGCGCACGTCCGGTTCTGCCATGGCTTCAATGGCGGCAACGATTTCAGCTTCCCCGGCGGCCACCACCACCGGGCCAAGGGCCGTTTCCAGTGCGCGGTCCACCACATGGCAGATCATGGCCTTGGGGCCAATTTCAGCCAGCGGCTTGCCCGGCAGCCGCGTTGAAGCCATGCGCGCGGGAATGATGATAATGGGATGGTTTGCCATAGGGCCTCTTGCGCCAGCTTGAAAGGATTACCCACCCACCCTATCACCCGTCACAAGGGGGCTGAAAGCCTGATCTGGCGGCCTTTTGGTATCCACTCAAGCCGCCATTGAAGCAAGCGGTGGAAGCGGCTAGATTTCACCCAAGCCATCGAATCGGCCCCCGGGGATGGTTTTAGTGAAAATCCGCCGGGGCGCTCAAGACCCAATATAAAGAGGCGTTCCATGAACCTGACCCGAAATATTATAGGCTCTATCGTATTCACCGTTGCTGTTTTGGCGCTGATCAATTCCATCGGCAATATCCTGGTTGGCGCACCTGCCCCTTCCGGGGATGATGGCCACGCCATCATTCAGCCCGAACCAGAAAAAATTGTTGCGAAGCCAGAGCCTGTGCCCGCACCCACCATGCCAGTACCCATGGCTGAAGCGCCCGCCGAAGCAACCGAGGCGCCAGCCCCGACGCCAGCGCCTGAGGTTGTTGCCAGTGCCGCCGGTGGTGGCAATGTTGCGCTGGGCGAAAAAATGTTCCGCCGCAAATGCGCCGGTTGCCACCCGGTCAGTCCCGATGGCGCTAACCGCACCGGGCCAAACCTGTTCGCCGTGGTCGGTCGCGACAAGGCGGCGGCAGAAGGCTACCGTTATTCATCCGCCTTAAAAAAACTTGGTGGCACCTGGACACAAGCTGAACTGAACACCTTTATTGCCGGACCCAGAACCATGGTGCCCGACACCAAGATGACCTTTGCCGGCATCAAAAAGGCAGACCAGCGCACCGATATCATCGCCTACCTGCAAACGTTTAAAAATTAATGCCAGGCGGTGAGGGTATGACGGTAATCGAACCCTGCCTTGAACTTGCCGGGCAAATGGCCGATGCCGTGCGCGCAGAAGTCATGAACCATTTCCGTTCCGGGGTTCAGATTGACGTAAAGGCTGACGCCTCACCCGTTACCATTGCCGACCGCAACGCCGAGCGCATCATGCGCGACATGATCAACGCGGCCTTTCCCGAACACGGAATTTTAGGCGAAGAGTTCGGTTCCGAAAACATTGATGCCGAATATGTCTGGGTTCTCGACCCCATTGATGGCACCGCTGGTTTTGTGACCGGTAAGCCGTTGTTCGGCACATTGATTGCGCTGGCCAAAAACGGGGCGCCCATTCTTGGCGTTATTGATGCCCCGGCCATGAATGATCGCTGGGTCGGCGCAGAAGGTCGCGCCACCGCGCTTAACGGCAAGCCGGTAAAAACACGCAAGACCGAAAAGCTTGAAGACGCATGGCTCGCCGCAACCACACCCGATATGTTTTCCGGCAAAGATGCTGAAGCCTTTGCCCGCCTGCGCGCCCAATTCCCGCGACGCACCGTTTGGGGCAACGATTGTTATGCCTATGGCCTGTTGGCCAGCGGCCACCTTGACTTGGTGGTCGAGGCTTCGCTCGGCACCTATGATTACATGGCGCTGGCCCCGGTGGTCACCGGTGCCGGGGGTGTTTTCTCCGATTGGGCTGGTCAGCCGGTAAACTTCGATACCGATGGCCGGGTGGTCGCCGCTGCCAGTCAGGCCCTGCACAGCGCGACAGTGGCCGCGCTTAACGCATAAACGTTACGGGTGAACGCTGTATATGATTTTTGGCCCGTTTTTGTGCCACAATCAGGCGACACCATTGCAAAACGCCAACGCACTCAATAACAGGGAAAATCATGGCCCGCCTGAACCGTATCTTTTCCGTTTGCCTCATCTTGGCGGCCGCCGTTGCGACAGCGCCGTCAGGTGCAATGGCGGGCGAGCGTGTTCATGCCATCGCCATGCACGGCGCGGTCAAGTACCCCGCCGGCTTCAGGCATTTTGATTATGTAAATCCCGCAGCGCCCAAGGGTGGCGCCATGCGCCATGGCGCATTCGGTAGTTTCGACACGTTAAACGGATTCACCATCAAGGGCGAAGCCGCCGATGGACTCGGCGTCATATATGACACCCTGGCCACTTCCAGCGCCGATGAGCCGTTTTCACGTTATGGCCTGTTGGCCCATTCCATAGAAATGCCACAAGACAGAAGCTCAATTACCTTTTATATGCGACCCGAAGCGCGTTGGCACGACGGCAAGTCCATTACCGCTGAAGACGTGGTGTGGTCGTTTGAAACCCTGACCACCAAGGGCCCGCCGTTTTACCGCTACTACTACGGCGATGTTGAAAAGGTCGAGGCACTTGATACACTGAGCGTAAAGTTCACGTTCAAGCCGGTGGGTAACCGCGAATTGCCATTAACGGTGAGCGAGCTTCCCATCCTGCCAAAACATTACTGGCAGGAACGTGATTTCGAAAAAACCACGCTGGAGCCACCACTCGGCAGTGGGCCTTACAAAATAGGTAAGCTGGAAGCTGGGCGGTACATCACCTATGAGCGCGTTCCTGACTATTGGGGAAAAGATTTAAGCGTCAACATCGGGCGCACCAACGTTGATAGCTTTCGCTATGAATATTTTCGCGACGGCAACATCGCCGTCGAGGCCTTCAAGGGCGGCGCCTTCGATGTTCGCAATGAAAATATGTCCAAGGTGTGGGCCACCGGCTATGACATTCCGGCGGTTGATAGTGGGCTACTCATCAAGGAAAAAATCCCCCACCAGCGCACCGCGCCCATTCAGGGTTACGTTTTCAATTCACGGCGCGACATGTTCAAGGACCGTCGTGTAAGACAGGCGCTGGCCTATGCGTTCGATTTCGAGTGGTCGAACCGCAACCTTTTTTACGGCCAGTACAAACAATCTCGCAGCTACTTCGGTAACTCCGAACTTGAAGCCAAGGGCCTGCCGACGGGTGAGGAACTGGCAATCCTAGAAGCGTATCGCGGCCGCATTCCCGATGCGGTTTTTGAGCGCGAATACAATCCACCCGCCACCAAGGGTGACGGGCGCATCCGTTCCAACCTCAGGGAGGCCGACAAACTGCTGAAGGAAGCGGGCTGGGTTATTCAGGGCAAGGAAAGAGTGCATCAGGAAACGGGTGAGAAACTGGCGTTTGAAATCATGTTGGCTTCGCCTGCGTTTGAGCGCATTACCCTACCCTTCGCCAAGAACCTTGAACGCTTGGGCGTCATGGTGCGGGTACGCACTGTGGACACGGCGCAATACATCAAGCGCCTCGAAACCCACGATTTTGAAATGATTACCATGACCTGGGGTCAATCGCTTTCGCCGGGCAACGAGCAGCGCAATTACTGGGGATCCGGGGCCGCCAAGGCCGATGGCAGCCGCAACCATCCGGGCATCAGCGACCCGGTGGTTGATGAACTGATTGAAAAACTGGTGCAGGCACCCGACCGTAAAAGTCTGGTGGCGCGCACCCGAGCACTGGACCGAGTGTTGCAGTGGGGCCATTACCTGATTCCCCATTGGTATGCCGGATACGACCGCGTGCTCTACTGGAACAAATTCTCGCGCCCCGACGGTAACCTGCCCTATGGCTACAACACCTCCAGATGGTGGTTCGATGAAGCCAAGGCCAAGGCCACTGCGGCGGGTAACGCCCAATTGAAAAGCGAATAAACCGCCATGTCCGCTTATATCATCCGCCGCCTGTTGCTTATCATCCCGACCCTGTTCGGCATTATGGCGATCAATTTCCTGATTGTGCAGGCCGCCCCCGGCGGGCCGGTGGAACAAAAGATTGCCGAGCTTAAAGGGTTTGCTGTGGACGCCACGGCGCGAGTTTCCGGTGGTGGCGAAGCCAAGATCGGCTCCCGCAAGGATGAAGGCCGTGGCCGCCATGGGCTTGACCCAGAATTTATTAAAGAACTGGAACGCATGTACGGCTTTGACAAGCCTTTAGGCGAACGCTTCGTTATGATGATTAAAAATTATGCGGTGTTTGATTTCGGCGACAGCTATTTCCGCGACCAGAGCGTGGTTGATTTGATTATTGAAAAAATGCCGGTTTCCATATCGCTGGGCATCTGGACGACGCTGCTGGTTTATCTCATATCCATTCCGCTAGGCATCGCCAAGGCGGTGCGCGATGGATCCCGGTTCGACGTTGCCTCCAGCACGGCGGTGATTGTTGGCAACGCCGTGCCCAGTTTCCTATTTGCCATTTTGTTGATCGTGCTGTTTGCTGGTGGGCGTTATTTTGACTGGTTTCCGTTGCGCGGGCTGGTTTCAGAAAACTTCGATGAACTTTCTACTCTGGATAAAATCAAGGACTACCTCCATCACATGGTGCTGCCCATCGGCTCCATGGTCATCGGCGGCTTTGCCGGATTGACCGTACTGACCAAAAACTCCTACATGGAAGAAATTAACAAGCAATACGTCATGACCGCGCGCGCCAAGGGGCTAACGGAACACCGCGTTTTATATGGACACGTTTTCCGCAATGCCATGTTAATCGTCGTTGCCGGTTTCCCGGCGGCCTTCATCGGCATTTTATTTACCGGCGCGCTGTTGACGGAAATTATTTTCTCGCTCGACGGCCTCGGCCTGTTGGGCTTTGAAGCCGCCATCAAGCGCGACTACCCGGTGATGTTCGGCTCGCTTTATTTCTTCACCCTGCTGGGCCTTATCCTGAGCCTGTTGGGCGACCTGATGTATCACGTCATCGACCCGCGCATCGATTTCAAGTCGTTGGAGCGTTGAGCCGTGGCCGCAATGGAACTTTCACCCATCAACCAGCGCCGCCTTCGGAACTTTCGCGCCAACCGGCGTGGCTTCTGGTCGCTGTGGCTATTCTTCGCCCTGTTTGGCCTCAGCCTGTTTGCCGAACTGGTCGCCAACGACCGGCCCATCGTGGTCATGTTCGAAGGCGAATATTATGCCCCCATTTTCAATGATTACCCGGAAACCGTTTTCGGTGGCTTTCTGGAAACGCCGGCTGAATACGCCGACCCTGAAGTCGAGGAGATGATCGAGGAAAAAGGCTGGATACTCTGGCCACCGGTTCGCTTTTCCTACGACACGGTCAATTACCGGCTGACCGTTCCGGCGCCAGCGCCGCCTTCGGCTGATAACTGGCTCGGCACCGACGATCAGGGCCGCGACGTGGTGGCACGCCTGATTTACGGTTTTCGCATTTCGGTGCTGTTCGGCCTGACGCTGACCATCGTCAGTTCCGTCATCGGCGTTGCCGCCGGTGCGGTGCAGGGATATTTCGGCGGCCTGGTTGACCTGTTGTTCCAGCGCTTCATGGAAATATGGTCGGGCCTGCCAATGCTTTATTTGCTGATTATTCTGGCTTCCATTGTCGAGCCGACGTTCTGGTGGCTGCTGGGCATTATGTTGTTGTTTTCATGGATGGCGCTGGTCGGCGTGGTGCGGGCCGAGTTTTTGAAAACGCGTAACTTTGACTATGTGCTGGCGGCGCGCGCGCTGGGCGTTTCCAACGCTAAAATCATGACGCGTCATATCCTGCCCAATGCCATGGTGGCGACCATCTCGTTCCTGCCGTTCATTCTCAATGGCTCCATCACCACGTTGACGGCGCTCGATTTTCTTGGCTTCGGCCTGCCGCCGGGCTCGCCCTCGCTCGGTGAACTGCTGAACCAGGGCAAGGCCAACCTGCACGCGCCGTGGCTCGGGCTTTCGGGTTTCTTCGTGCTTGCGGTCATGCTGACCCTGCTGATTTTTGTCGGCGAGGCAATCCGCGATGCCTTTGACCCAAGGAAGGTGTTCAAATGAGCGCGCTTTTGGAAATTAAAAACCTGGCCATTACCTTCGGCCAAGGCGATGGTGCCGTTGATGCGGTCAAGGGCGTCTCCTTCACCATCAACAAGGGCGAAACGGTGGCGCTGGTGGGTGAGTCCGGGTCCGGAAAATCGGTCAGCGCGCTTTCCATTCTCAAGCTGCTGCCCTATCCACACGCCCATCACCCGTCCGGCACCATCCACTTTGATGGCGAAGACCTGATGGCGGCAAAGGAAGGGCGCGTTCGCGCACTTCGTGGCGGGCGCATCGCCATGATTTTCCAGGAACCGCTGACCAGCCTTAATCCACTGCACGCCGTCGGCGACCAGATTGCCGAGGCCATCACCACGCATCAGCCATTGAGCAAGAACGGTGTTAAGGCGCGGGTGGTCGAGCTTATGGAGCTGGTCGGCATGGAAAACCAGATCGCGCGGCTTTCCGCCCTGCCTCATGAATTTTCCGGCGGCCAGCGCCAGCGCATCATGATCGCCATGGCGCTGGCTAATGAGCCCGACTTGTTAATTGCCGACGAACCGACCACGGCGGTAGACGTAACCATTCAGGCACAAATCCTAAAGCTGTTGGGTGAATTACAACAACGCCTCGGCATGGGCATTTTGTTCATTACCCACGACCTTGGCATCGTGCGCCACATCGCCGACCGCGCCTATGTGATGAACGGTGGAAAAATTGTCGAGGAAGGCCGCATCCCCGCAATGCTTGACGCGCCACAGCACGAATACACCCGGCGCCTGCTGGCCGCCGAACCCAAGGGACAGCCCGACCCCGCACCACAAAGTAGCGAGACGATGATGGCGGCCGATGATTTGAAGGTCTGGTTCCCGGTCAAGGGCGGTGTTTTTGGGCGCATCCAAAACCACATCAAGGCGGTGGACGGCGTATCGATCAACATTAAAAAAGGCCACACACTGGGCGTGGTCGGTGAGTCGGGTTCCGGCAAATCCACCCTGGCGCGCGCGCTGCTCAGGCTGGAAATAAGCGAAGGCGCCATTGTGTTCAAGGGCAAAACGCTTTCCGGCCTCAAGGAAAAAAGCCTGAGACCATATCGCAACCATATGCAAATCGTTTTTCAGGACCCGTTCGGGTCTTTAAGCCCGCGCATGTCCGTTGCCCAAATTATTGGCGAGGGGCTGAACGTGCACGCCATTGGCGAAACCCGCGAAGAACGCGAAGCGCTGATCACGGCGGCGCTGGTGGAAGTGGGGCTGGAGCCCGGCGCGGCGCACCGCTACCCGCACGAGTTTTCCGGCGGCCAACGCCAACGCGTCTGCATTGCCCGCGCCCTGGTGCTGAAGCCTGATTTCATTGTGCTGGATGAACCGACCAGCGCGCTGGATGTTTCGGTGCAGGCGCAGATTGTTGAGCTGTTGCGCGATTTGCAAAAACGCCACGACCTGACGTATTTGTTCATCAGCCATGATCTAAGGGTCATTCGCGCTATGGCGCACGATATCGTGGTGATGAAAGATGGCCGCGTAGTCGAACATGGTGACGCCGAACAAGTGCTGGACAGCCCCACTGAGCCCTACACCCGCGCCCTTATGGCAGCGGCGTTTGATATAAAAGACATCAGGTCAAGCCCATGAACATTTTATACATCGCCGCCACTGACCCAGCGCCGTGGCGACGCAAGATTGAAGCACGCCTGCCCGATGCCCGGTTTATGGTGTGGCCAGACGACGCACCCGATACCCCTGAAGACGTGGACTATGTGCTGGTGTGGAAGCCGGAGCCGGGTTTGTTAAAGCGGTTTGCCAATACCAAGGCCATATTCAACATGGGAGCCGGGGTCGACGCCCTGCTTCGCGACCCTGACCTGCCCGCAGGCGTTCCCATCGTGCGCCTGGTTGACCCGGTTTTAACATCGGGCATGGTTGAATATGTGGTGCATTGGGTTTTGCATTTTCACCGCAGCTTTCACGAATACGCCCGCCTGCAACGCCAAGGTGTGTGGAAAGAGCAAATGCCCCCCTTTACGGCCAAGCGCGCCGTCGGTTTTTTAGGGCTGGGCGAGCTGGCCACGGCGTCGGCACAGGCATTGCAGGCGCTTGGTTTCAAGAACATCGCCGGGTGGTCGCGAACCAAGAAAGACTTGCCCGGTATCGAAAGTTTTGCCGGTGCCGACAGCCTCAGGCCATTTTTAGAACGCAGCGAAATCCTGATTACGTTGTTGCCGTTGACCGACGCCACGCGCGCCTTCGTAAACACCGAGACACTGGGCCATCTTCCCGATGGCGCCTTTATCATAAACCCCGGGCGCGGTGCGTTGATTGACGATGATGCTTTATTGGCGGCGCTGGACAGCGGCAAAATTGCGGCGGCGGCGCTGGATACTTTTGAGCCGGAACCATTGCCGGGTGAGCATCCCTTCTGGGGCCATGAGCGCGTGGCACTAACCCCGCACGTTGCCTCCATCACGGTGGCCGGTGCGGCGGCGGAAATAATTGTTGAGGGTATAAAAAAGATGGAAGCCGGTGAAATGCCCGATAACGTGGTTGACGTGAAGGCGGGATATTAAACGTAACCGTAAGCAATCGCCAGCAAGCCACCACCCAGCAACACACGATAAATGACAAAGGGCGTGAAGGTTGCACGCCGGAGCCACGCCATCATCAGCACGATGGCAATGAACGCCGCCACAAACGAAAGTCCCGCTGCTACAAATACCGCGTTGGTCATTTCCATATTGCCGCTTTGATAAAGCTCAAACCCCTTCAGGGTTCCGGCGCCGATAATCGTCGGGATGGAAAGCGCTATGGAAAAACGCGCCGCGTCCAGCCGTTCCATGCCCAAAAAGCGCGCCGCCGTCATGGTGATGCCGGAACGTGATGTGCCGGGCACCAGTGCCAGCACCTGCGCCAGGCCAATAACCACAACATCAAACAGTTTCATATGTTCGAGACGCCTGAGGGTCAGGCCGAAACGGTCCGACAGCCACAACAAGATTCCGAAGCCCAATGTTGTCCAGCCAATTACCGTGATGGTGCGCAAGCCGTCCATGAAGGCCCCGTTGGCCCAATACCCCGCCACCACCACCGGCACGGTGGCGATAACCAAAAACCCGAAAAGCCTTGCGCCCGGGTTCACGCCCCGGCCTTTGGCGGTGCGCCACAAGCCCGATGCCATAGCCTTGATATCGGCGGAAAGGTAAACCATCACCGCGCCCAGCGAACCGACGTGCACGGCAACATCGAGCATCAACCCCTGGTCGGCCCAGCCGGCCACCCACGGCACCAGCACCAGGTGGCCCGATGAGCTGACGGGTAAAAATTCGGTCACGCCCTGAACCAGGGCTAAAATGGCAATTTGCAGCAAAGGCACGTGTTGGCCACCCCCGGAGGCCTGAATAAACCGGCGGTCTGTCAGCCGGTAGGCGAAACTCTAACCCACCGCCCTACCTTGAGCAAATGACGGGAATCACAGGGTTTTCCGGGCTGATGCGGTCCCGGAACGAGGCCCGGTTAAATCCGGCAGCAGAACTGTCTCGTTTTGAGACTTTTTCCCGGATTTCTGCACTTTTATAGGGGTTAAAATGGGTCGCCAGCCTTCCCTTTTGTCGATAGGTCGGCTACTGTCGCGCCCCGAGTTTCAACAACGAATAATCGGGCTCAGGACCTAAGTCGCCGGGGGCGATAACGGAACAAGCCCATCGCACATGCGCGATGACAGCCATAACGTTAGGACGCCACACCATGATGACAGCCGGTTCGCTGCCCCCAAAACAGGGCCTCTACGACCCCGCAAACGAACACGACAATTGCGGCGTTGGCTTTATTTGTCATATCAAGAACAAGCAAAGCCACAGCATCATCCAGAAGGGTCTGGAGATTCTGATCAATCTCGATCACCGTGGTGCGGTCGGTGCCGACCCGCTGGCCGGTGATGGCGCGGGCATTATTATCCAAATCCCCCACAAGCTGTTCAAGGAAGATTGCGCCAAAGCGGGCTTTGATCTGCCGGAACCGGGCGAATATGCCGTCGGCCAGGTTTTCCTGCCGCGCGAGGATGGGCCGCGCGCCGCATGTGAACGCGCTTTTGAAACTGTGATTGAACGCGAAGGCCAGGTGTTGCTGGGCTGGCGCAATGTGCCGGTGGACAATTCTTGTTTAGGCGAAAGCGTTAAACCCAACGAACCGGTTATCCGCCAGGTCTTTATTGGCCGCGGCGAAGGCACGCCCGTGCGTGGCGCGTTTGAACGCAAGCTTTATGTCATCCGCAAACAGGCACACCACGCCATCTGGGATGAAACGCCGGAAGAAGACCACGGCAATTTCTACACCTGCTCACTTTCAACACGCACCATTGTTTACAAGGGCATGGTGCTGTCGAAAAACCTGAGCGTTTTTTACAAGGACCTGAGCGATGAGCGCGCCGAATCGGCGTTGGCATTGGCGCATCAGCGTTTTTCCACGAACACGTTCCCCAGCTGGGAACTGGCGCAGCCTTTCCGTTATCTTTGCCACAACGGCGAAATCAACACCGTGCGCGGCAACATCAACTGGATGGCGGCGCGCCGTCAGTCCATGGACTCCGAAGTGCTGGGCAAAGACCTCGATAAACTGTGGCCATTAATCGGCGATGGCGCTTCGGATTCGGCAACGTTTGATAACGCGCTGGAGCTTCTGGTTGCGGGCGGGTATTCACTGTCGCACGCCATGATGATGATGATTCCCGAAGCCTGGGATAACAACCCGCTGATGGATGCCAACCGCCGCGCATTTTATGAATACCACGCCGCCTTGATGGAACCATGGGATGGCCCGGCCGCCGTCTGCTTTACCGACGGCCGCCAGATCGGCGCCACGCTGGACCGCAACGGCCTGCGTCCGGCGCGCTATGTGGTCACCGATGACGACCATGTCATTATGGGTTCTGAAGTCGGCGTGTTGCCCATTGCGGAAAGCTCCATCGTCAAGAAATGGCGCTTGCAGCCGGGCAAGATGTTCCTCATTGATCTTGATGAAGGCCGTATCATTGATGATGAAGAGGTCAAGGCAACATTAACCGGCGCCAAACCTTACCAACAGTGGCTCGACAACTCGCAGATTCAGGTCCGCGACCTTCCCGATGACGTGGCGCCCATGGCGCCGGAAGAAGACACGCTTCTGGATTTACAACAGGCGTTCGGTTACACCGACGAAGACATCAAGCATTTCCTGATTCCCATGGCGACAACGGGCATGGACCCCATCGGCTCCATGGGTTGCGACACCCCGGTGGCCGTTTTATCGGATCGCCCGAAAATGCTTTACGATTATTTCAAACAAAATTTTGCGCAGGTTACCAACCCGCCCATCGACCCCATCCGCGAGGAACTGGTCATGAGCCTGGTCAGCCTGATCGGCCCGCGACCCAACCTGCTGGACCCCGACCACGCCGGTGCCCAGAAACGCCTTGAGGTTCGCCAGCCGATTTTGACTAACCTGGAGTTGGAAAAAATCCGCCACATCGAAAATCATGTGGACAGCGCCTTCAAGACCTTCACGCTGGACATCACCTACAAGGCCGTACATGAAGCCGCCGGCATGGAAGCGGCGCTGGAAAAGCTGTTTGCCGCGGCCAAGGAAGCCGTCAGCGAAGGCCACAACATTCTGGTGCTTTCCGACCGTCGTGTCGGTTCCGACCGGGTGGCTATTCCGGCCTTGCTGGCAACGGCTGGTGTGCATCATCACCTGATTCGCGAAGGTCTGCGCACCGATGTTGGCCTGGTGGTTGAGACCGGCGAAGCACGCCGGGTGCATGATTTCTGTCTGTTGGCCGGTTACGGTGCCGAAGCCATAAACCCTTATTTGGCCTTTGAAACCCTTACCCATGTAGTTGATGAACTGGGTGACGTGTCCACGAGCGAGGCCCAAAGCCGCTACATCAAGGCGGTGGACAAGGGCATGTTGAAGGTCTTTTCGAAGATGGGCATTTCCACGTTCCAGTCCTATTGCGGCGCGCAAATTTTTGACGCTGTGGGGCTGAACGAAGGTTTTATTGCTCAATATTTCACCAAGACCGCATCGAAGGTTGGCGGCATCGGCCTCGACGAAGTGGCCGAGGAAACGATGCGTCGCCACGCTCAGGCTTACGGCAATGACCCGCTTTTCAAAAAGCACCTTGATGTTGGTGGCGACCTTGCATGGCGCCATCGCGGCGAGACCCATGCCTGGACGCCGGAAACCATTGCCCTGTTGCAGCACGCCGTTCGCAAGGGTGACCGCGACACCTATCGCCAATACGAAGCGGCCATGAACGACCAGCTCGTCAAGGTCAAGAACCTGCGCGGCTTGTTCAGCCTTAAGGGCATCGGCAAGCCGGTTGCGCTGGATGACGTTGAGCCGATTGAAGAAATCCTCAAACGTTTTGCCACCGGCGCCATGAGCTTCGGTTCCATTTCATGGGAAGCACACACCAACCTGGCCATTGCCATGAACGCTATTGGCGGCAAGTCCAACACCGGCGAAGGCGGCGAGGAAGCCGTGCGTTTCACGCCCAATGAAAAGGGCGAGAACATGCGTTCCGCCATCAAGCAGGTGGCGTCGGGGCGCTTCGGTGTGACGGCTGAATACCTTGTCAACGCCGACGATATCCAGATCAAGATGGCACAGGGCGCCAAGCCCGGTGAAGGCGGCCAGTTGCCGGGTCACAAGGTTGATGAATGGATTGCCCGGGTGCGCCATTCGACCCCCGGTGTCGGCCTGATTTCGCCGCCGCCGCACCATGATATTTATTCCATCGAGGATCTGGCACAGCTGATTCACGACCTCAAGAACGTCAACCCGAAGGCGCGTATTTCGGTCAAGCTGGTTTCCGAGGTTGGTGTCGGCACGGTGGCGGCGGGCGTTTCCAAGGCCCACGCCGACCATGTGACCATTTCCGGTTTCGATGGCGGCACCGGCGCCTCGCCGATTACGTCCATCCAGCATGCCGGCAGCCCGTGGGAAATCGGCCTTGCCGAAACCCACCAGACGCTGGTGCTGAACCAACTTCGTGGCCGCATCGCCGTGCAGGTTGACGGCGGTTTGCGCACGGCGCGTGACGTGGTTATCGGCGCGCTTTTGGGTGCCGATGAGTTCGGCATTGCCACGGCGGCACTGATTGCACAGGGCTGCGTGATGATGCGCAAATGTCACCTCAACACCTGCCCCGTCGGCATCGCCACGCAAAACGAGGAACTGCGCAAGCTGTTCCCCGGCCAACCGGCGCACGTGATTAACCTGTTCACGTTCATGGCCGAGGAAATGCGCAAAATTATGGCCGAGCTTGGCTTCAAGACGGTTCAGGAAATGATTGGCCGTTCCGACGCCATAGAAATGAACGGCGCCATCAGCCACTGGAAAGCCAAGGGGCTGGATTTCTCCGGCCTGCTGACCAAGCCCGAAGCGGGGCCGGGCGTTGCCATCTACAACTGCGAGACCCAGGACCACGGCCTTGAGAAAGCGCTCGATAACGACTTTATCAGGCAAGCCAAGGGGGCGATTGAAAACGGCACGCCGGTCAAAATCGAGGCCCGGTTCGTCAACACCAACCGTACCATCGGCGCCATGCTATCGGGCGAAGTGGCCATGAAGTATGGCAAGCAGGGCTTGCCTGATGACACCATCTATATCGACGCCATCGGAACCGCAGGCCAAAGCCTTGGCGCCTGGCTCAGCCCCGGCATTACCATCGACCTAAAGGGCGACGCTAATGATTACGTCGGCAAGGGCCTTGCCGGTGGCCGCCTGGTTATCCGCCCCACCGATGACAGCCCCCTCGTGCCCGAAGACAACATCATTGTCGGCAACACCTGTCTTTATGGCGCCACGGCGGGCGAGGTTTTCTTCCGCGGTGTTGCGGGCGAACGCTTTTGCGTGCGCAACTCCGGCGCCACGGCGGTGGTCGAAGGCGTCGGCGACCATGGCTGTGAATACATGACCGGTGGTATCGTCGTTGTGCTGGGCACCACGGGGCGTAACTATGCGGCCGGTATGTCGGGTGGCATTTCATATGTGCTCGACGAAGACGGCACGTTCGAGTCCCGCTGCAACATGGCACAGGTTGACCTTGAGCCCATCGCGGCAGAAGAAGCCGCCATGGAAGCCGGTGCACAGGGCGGTGACCTTGAAGCCCACGGCCGGGTAAACATCAGCCACGACATGACCCGTCATGATGCTGAGCGCCTGCGCGGCATTGTTGAACAGCACCTGCACTACACGGGCAGCACGCGGGCAAGGGATATCCTTAATAACTGGGATGAAATGCGGACTAAGTTCGTCAAGGTAATGCCGGTGGAATACCGCCGCGCGCTATTGGAAATGCAGGCCAGGTCTCAGGCCGTTGAACACGAAGGCGTCGCCACATCGGTGGGGGCGGAATAATATGGGCAAGCCAACCGGATTTCTCGAACATGACCGTCACGACCGTGCCTACCGCCCGGTCACCGAGCGCGTCGATAACTTTGCCGAATTTGTCGTTCCGCTGAAAAGCGATGAGCTGACCGATCAGGCCGCGCGTTGCATGGATTGCGGCATACCCTATTGCCATCAGGGCTGCCCGGTGATGAACATCATCCCCGAATGGAACGATCTGATTTATCGCGGCGATTTCAAGCGCGCCTCAGGGATTTTACATTCAACCAACAATTTTCCCGAATTCACCGGGCGTATTTGTCCGGCGCCGTGCGAGGCTTCATGCACGTTGAATCTTGCCGACAAGCCGGTGACCATCAAGACCATCGAATGCGCCATCGTTGACCGGGCGTGGGATGAAGGCTGGTTAAAACCACAAACGCCCAAGACCCGCACCGACAAACAGGTCGCCGTGGTCGGCGCCGGGCCAGCAGGTATGGCGGCGGCGCAACAGCTGGCGCGTGCCGGACACCGGGTGGTGCTGTATGAAAAGAACGCCAAAGCGGGCGGCTTGCTGCGCTATGGCATTCCCGATTTCAAAATGGACAAGGCTCTCATCGACCGCCGCATGGCGCAAATGCAGGCCGAAGGTGTTGAGTTCAAACCCAACACCACCATTGGCGTTAGCCGCCCGGCAAAGGAGATTCTCGATAAGTTCGACGCCGTGGTGCTGAGCGGCGGCTCGGAAAAGCCGCGTGACCTGGACGTGCCGGGACGTGAATTAAACGGCGTGCATTTCGCCATGGATTTCCTCGCCCAGTCCAACCGCCGCGTATCCGGCGAAAAGTTCAGTGGTGATGAAATCACCTCAACCGGCAAAAACGTTCTGGTTATTGGCGGTGGCGACACCGGGTCTGACTGCGTCGGCACCTCTATCCGCCACGAGGCGACATCCGTCACGCAAATTGAAATCATGCCCAAGCCGCCGGAAAAAGAAGACAAGCTGGCAACATGGCCCGACTGGCCGCAAAAGCTGCGCACTTCTTCCAGCCACGAAGAAGGCTGCCAGCGCGACTGGGGCGTAACCACCAAGGCCTTTATCGGTGATGATGACGGTAACCTCAGGGCTGCCCAGTGCGTGCGCGTTGAATGGCAGCCAGACGACAAAAGTGGGTGGAAGATGGGCGAGGTTTCCGGTTCGGAGTTTGAAATCCCGTGCGAACGCGCCTACCTTGCGATGGGCTTCGTGCACCCGGTGCATGAAGGCATGATCGAGGAACTGGGCATCGAAAAAGACGGTCGCGGCAACGTCGCCGGCAACACGGATGATTATCAAACCTCGCTCGCCAAGGTGTTTGCCGCTGGTGATATGCGCCGCGGGCAATCGCTGGTCGTGTGGGCCATTCGCGAAGGCCGCCAGGCGGCGCGCTCGGTAGACGAATTCCTGATGGGTAAAACCGACTTACCGCGCTAACGCCACCAAGCCAGAATTAAAAAAGCCGCCTGAATTAAGGGCGGTTTTTTTATGCATTAATAGATGGCAAGCCTCGGACATGACTTGGGGGAGACCGAAGCCTCCCCCAAGCACTGTCCAATTCTATGTGTGCGAACCAAGCGACATATCCTTGGACCGCAACCCATGGAAGCCGAATGACGGGCGGATCAAGCCTTGCGGAAATTTCCCCCCATCGAGCCCCCAGAGTTCGCAGGCGGCTTGCACCCGGCGCGAACGCCCGGCACCGCCGACACCACGAGGAACTTATAAAGCGCCCCTGCGGCGCAACCCACCACTTCGGGTTACCCCGAAACGGCTGGCCGGACCGGCGAACCGGCCCTGCGGAACCACGTCCTTGCGGCGGTGGCCCGGTGGTCTTTTGCGGCCACACCCGAGGGTGCTTTCGCGCTCGACCACAACAAAAGGCTACCTGTTTTGCTGGTATTTCCTCAACAATTGCTTGTCCACAAGTTGTGCACAGTCTCGCCATGCGGGAAAACGCTGTTATGACAACCGGCTGGCGCAATTTCTTGAGCCGACCCTTAAAATGAGCACTTGAATTTATCCCCAGCAAGCGGGCGCGCAAAGCGGGCGCGACGCAAAAGCGGCGCCTGAATAGGCGGTGCGGCAGCTCGAATTTATGGATAGCCGGGGGGCTGGCGCTCAGGCCGAGCGTGTGGGCACCGCGCCGCCCTGCTGGACTTCGCGCAGCTGGTTGACGGCTTCCTCAATGCGCTTGGCATGGTTGATGCCATAAAGCGTGGCGGCGATTTCGGCAAAATCGCCTTCCTTCTTTTTCTTTGAATCGCCAAGGATCGGGATCAGGATATGCAGCGTTCCCTTGTCACCCGAATGCTCGACCCGGGTTACGCCAATGATGCCCTTCATATCAACGGCCTTAACCTTGTTGCGCGGATATATCTGAACCACCAGCACCCGCTTATCAGTTATGGCGTAGGCCACAAAAAAGCGGGCAATAAAGTACGTCCATGCCGGAATAAAAACATGATAAAGCCCAAAGGCAATAAAAACATAGCCAATCACCGACATATAGCTCGGTGACGTGGGCTGCATGTAGCTGTTAAACCAGAAAACCGAGAGACCAAAAAATGGCAGCGCCATAACCAGACTTTTCATCTTGGTCATAGTGTACAAAAGCGCGTTGGGGTGGGCAAACCACAGCAGCTTCTCGCCCGATTCCATGGCGGCGGCAATTTCCTTCGGTGCGGTCAGGCCTTCGCCTGCGCCGCCCGCTGTCGATTTTGCGGCCGCTGCTCCTTGAGCCATCAATATATCCCCATACCTTCATGCGCCCACCAACACTGTAGCCGCCTCTGAGCCCGGTTTCCAGCCCGTAGAGCCCCCCCCGGGGCATACGGACGTATTTCCTTTATCGGGCGACCTGGTTGCGACCCGCTTTTTTGGCCCGGTATAAGGCCTGATCGGCCACTTTCAGGGCTTCTGCGGGGGGTTGGCCGCTGTCGCGCTCGGTAACGCCAATGGAAATGGTCACGCTGACCGAGGCATTATCGCGGCGCTTTGTGGCCGCCTTTGCGGTGCTCTTTTCGGACGTTGATCCGGCGGCGCGCTGTTTTTCCCTTGGTTTTTCAGGAGGCCGGTTTTCGCCGCGCAGGTGAAAGCGGGCCTCGGCAATACTTTTGCGCAGAGCCTCCAGGTGCGGCAGGGCCTGGTCTGTCGTTTTGCCGGGAAACAGGACGGTAAATTCCTCGCCACCATAACGATAAGCCTTGCCGCCGCCTTTTACACGCATCATGCGGCTGGCAACCAGCATCAAAACCTGGTCGCCGACATCATGACCATAGGTATCGTTAAACTTCTTGAAGTGATCAACATCCAGCATGGCAATAGCGTAGCGCCCGCCTGCTGCTTCAATGTCCATCATAAGTGCGCGACGCTGAGCAAGGCCCGTTAGCTCATCAATAAACGCCATGCGATATGTATCCTGGATAACCGAAACAACGAGCGCCAGCGATGCGATTGAAAGCATCAGCGCCGGGGTATCGCCGGCGTTTACACCATGCAACGCCATGGCAAGTGCAGCCGTGGCCGTAAACGCGCCGCCATCAAGCGCAGAGCGCGTTATAAACGCGCGGGTCAATAATGCCAGCATGGCAATGGCGAATAGAAGAATTGCCGGTTGCGGCAATAATGACCAATGGTCAAACGTTTCATCAAACAGGCGCAGGTGCAAAACCGCATCGGCGCCTGCGCGGGCCTCAACGCCAGCGTTCCAAACCACTACAGCAATAGCAAACTGTGAAATAACGAACAGCACCCTTGAAAGCACACGGCTGGAAAAAAGGGCAGGGTCGCGCATCAGTCCAATGACCATCATGTTTACGGGCAGGGCCACGGCAAGGGCGGCATAAATAATCCTGAATTCGTCAGAATGCTGGTTGACGTCAAAGGAGAATGCCTGCAATACCCAATGGGTAGACGCGACCAGAAGGGCCAGCATTAAAACGCGCACGCGTTTGAACCATACGCCCAGACCCGCGGCAACCAGCGCAAGCACATAAGGCGCATAAGGTGTGATACCCTGTGCCGGGCCGGACAAAACAAGGCCGGATGACAACAACGCAAATCCGCCCGACAGGACAATGACGGGAAGCAACAACAGGTTTATTGAGTTTTTCACGAACATAACCAACCTGATTAACGCCTTAACGTTCAACATTCGGTTAAAGGACGGTTTTTATGAAAATCTGGATCATTCTGGCAGGCCTGAACGCCGCCATGGCCGTGGGAATGGGTGCTTATGGCTGGCATAATTTAAGCGACGTTCCGGAAATCAGGGATGTCTTCATGATGGGCACTCAATACCAGATGTGGCATGCACTGGCCATGCTCGGAACCGGCCTGCTGATCGACCAGGCAAAGCAAATGTCCGGCCATAAATTATTGCATGGCGCCGGCGGTTGCTTTCAGGGAGGCATTGTTTTGTTTAGCGGCACGCTTTACGCCTTTGGCCTGATTAACATTGTGCCGGTTTCTGGCGCCGCGCCCATAGGCGGGACATTGTTAATGGGGGGCTGGCTGTTGCTCGCCTGGCATGGGGCCTTGAAGGTAGCGGCCCGGCAGCAGGGTTGATTTTCTTTGGCGCCAGCGCTTTGTGGCGCTACCCTAATGGTTATGGAAACGCCTGCCCCCAAGGCGCCTGCGCCGCCGGGTGATTTGACCCCGCTGCTGCGGTTGCGCCAACAAACGGCCAACGTGTTGTTTTCGGCAAACCCCGATGACCGATTAACCCGGCGCGTTGATATTTTCCTGATATTGCTCATTACGTTAAACATTGTCGCGGTGATTCTTGAGTCCGTTCACTCCATTCAGGAGCAATGGACGCAATGGTTTATAACGTTCGAGATATTTTCCATTGCTGTATTCACCATTGAATATATTGCGCGGGTCTGGTCGGCGGTGGATAACCCATGGCGACCCGATCATGCGCACCCGGTTCGCGGGCGGTTGCGATACGCCCGCACTTATCTGGCCATCATCGACCTGTTGGCCATTGCGCCGTTTTATCTTTCCGTGTTTTTTGCCATTGACCTGCGTTTCCTGCGTGTGCTTCGCCTGATCCGCATCTTCAAGCTGACGCGGTATTCACCGGCCATGACCCTGCTGTTGCAGGTTATCCGCGAAGAAGCCCGCACCATTGGTGCCGCCATGTTCGTGCTGATGATGATGGTTGTGATCGCGTCAAGCCTGGCGTTTATCGTCGAGCACGATGCCGGGCACACCAATGCGGAGGCGTTCTCATCCATTCCAGCTGCTATGTACTGGGCCATCATCACCATGACCACGGTGGGATATGGTGACATTGTGCCCATCACGGTTGCGGGCAAGGTGCTCAGCGCCTTTATCGGCATCATAGGAATGGGCATGGTGGCCCTACCAGCCGGTATTCTGGCCTCGGGCTTTTCAAATGCGCTGCACCGGCGCCGCGAACAGTTGGAAGAAAAGGTCAGCGATATCATTGCCGATGGCGTGATATCGGAGCAGGAGGAAGCTGAGTTGAGCGAATTGATGCACCAGCTAAACCTCAACCAGGGCGACGCCAAGGCATTGTTGGCGGCGGCGCATCACAAGCAGAAAACTCGGGTTTGTCCGCACTGCCACAAGCCACTGGAATAAGGAAAGCCGGTTAAGGGCTAGTCTTTCAATACATCGGCAATGGCGCTTAGGACATCAGACAATATGTAGGGCTTGGTGAGGTAAGCTTTAAACCCCTTATCCAATGCCTTTTGAATGTTAGCCGGTATGGCGTCGGCACTGATGGCGATTACGGGAATATGACTTAGGGTTTCATCGCGTTTAAGTTCATCAAAGGCGTCAACGCCACTCATACCCGGCAGGTGAATATCCATCAAGATAACATCGGGTTTGTGCTCGCGCATCATTGCCATGCCGTCTTCGGCGTTAGTGGCGGTGAGCATCTCTATGCCGTCCTCGCGCGACATCAGCTTTTTCATAAGCTGCATATTGGCGACGTTGTCTTCAATATAAAGCACCGTGCGGTGCTTGGGGTCGTTCATGGATTATCCTCTGGTTTAAGCTTATCCGGGCAATGACCAGACATCGGGTGCCTTAGAAAGACGGTCGATCTGTTCCTGACGTTGGCGTTCCAGTTCTTTTGGCAGTTTGTCGCCAAAGCGGCCAAACAATTCGGCCTGGTCTTCAGCATCGGCCATGGCACCGGCGCGATCAACTTCCATCAGATGATGAAAATGCGCATCGTCGTAATCAAGGCCCGACCAGGTGATGTCGGCGTGGGTCGGCATCCAGCCAATGGGGCTTTCAACACCGTTGGCCTTGCCGGTGGCGCGCTCGACAATCCATTTCAATACCCGCATGTTCTGGCCAAAGCCGGGCCACATGAACTTGCCGGCCTCGTTTTTCCTGAACCAGTTAACGCGGAAAAATGCCGGCGGGTTCTTGACCTTGTCGCCCATGGCCAGCCAGTGCGACCAGTAATCGGCCATGTTGTAACCACAAAACGGCAGCATCGCCATGGGGTCACGGCGAATGGCCGCCTGGCCAACGGCCGCTGCCGTGGCCTCGGAACCCATGGTGGCGGCAAGGTAAACGCCGTGTTTCCAGTCACGCGCCTGGTAAACCAACGGGAAGGTCTTGGACAAACGGCCGCCAAAAACAAACGCCGAAATGGGCACACCCTTGGGGTCTTCCCATGCCGGGTCGATGGACGGACATTGGCTTGCAGGTGCGGTAAACCGCGCGTTAGGATGGGCCGCCGGGCTATCGGAATCGGGCGACCAGTCGTTGCCCTTCCAGTCGATGGCGTGGGCGGGGGCGTCGGACATGTCTTCCCACCACACATCGCCATCGTCGGTCAACGCCACGTTGGTGTAAATGCAGTCCTTGTACAGCGTCTTCATGGCCGATGGGTTCGAAGCATCGGACGTGCCCGGCGCAACGCCGAAATAGCCATACTCCGGGTTGATGGCGTAAAGGCGCCCGTCTTCGCCCGGCTTGATCCAGGCAATGTCGTCGCCGACCGTCCAGACTTTCCAACCTTCAAAACCTTCGGGCGGGATCAACATGGCAAGGTTGGTTTTGCCGCAAGCCGATGGGAACGCGGCGGCAACATATGTTTTTTCGCCTTCCGGGCTTTCCAGACCAACAATCAACATGTGCTCGGCCAGCCAGCCTTCTTCGCGTGCCATGGCGGATGCAATGCGAAGCGCCAGGCATTTCTTGCCCAACAGCGCGTTGCCGCCATAACCGGAACCGAAAGACCAGATCTCGCGCGCGTCCGGATAATGAACAATATATTTTTCATCGTTGCACGGCCACGGCACGTCTTTTTCGCCAGCTTGCAGCGGCGCGCCTACGGAATGCACGCACGGCACAAACGCGCCATCAGTTCCCATCACATCAAGCACCGCAGAGCCCATGCGCGTCATAATTTTCATATTGGCTGCCGCATAGGCGCTGTCGGTAACCTGCACACCGATATGCGCAATGGGTGAACCCAGCGGCCCCATGGAAAACGGCACCACATACATGGTGCGCCCCTTCATGCAGCCCTTGAACAGGCCGTTCAGCGTTTTGCGCATTTCACCCGGGGCCATCCAGTTATTGGTCGGCCCGGCGTCTTCTTCTTTTTCGGAACAAATAAACGTGCGGTCTTCCACGCGAGCAACATCTGATGGGCTTGAGCGGGCAAGATACGAACCGGGGCGCTTTTTGTCGTTCAGGCGCACCAGTGTGCCGCCTTCGACCATCTCATCACACAGTTTTTGGTATTCCGCTTGCGAACCATCGCACCAGTGGATGGCTGTGGGCTCAGTGAGTGCGGCGATTTCCGCAACCCAGGCGTTGAGCCGGGCGTGCTTGGACGGTGATGGGGTCTGGGTGGTCATGCGCTATCCCTTCGGTATTGTACTGCTTCTGGCGCGGTCAGGACCGGCACGCTTAAGCCTATTGGCTGCGGGGAGGAGCCCATAGGTTAGCGATACCAGCGCGTTGCGCAAGTCGCCAGATGGAAAAATAGCCTAAAACCCGGCGTTTTGAAGAATATTTAGCGTTAGGCGCCGGATAGCGTGGCCGACGGGTGCGCTACTGGATGGATTTGGGGCGCGCCTGCGCCGGGATACGATATTGCTTGGGGATGGATTGATCCAACGCCTGGATTTCGCTTGCTATCGTTTTAAGCTGTGTCTCGAAGGCAATTATTTGCTCCGCGGCAGCACCGTCGGTGGCCTTCTGCCGGGTCTCGCCTGCGGCAACAACCTTGGCAAGCTTCTGTAGCTTATCATCGATGTCGTTCACTTCCCTGCGCAGGGGCTGGATGTGCGTCTTGGCGATCTGTTCGTTTCGTAATTCGACCTTTTTGAGGACATCGCTGACCATCCACAAGGCGATAAGCGCAATGCCGAAAGCAAATAAACCTAAAATTTCTGCAATACCCATTGGCTTACCGTTCTGTCTGGTTGGCATTCTGTCTGTCTGGTATGTGGGACTGACCTGAGGCGGGCTCAAGGCCAAAAAGGCGATTGATAACGGTGGTGATATTACAAAATCCGCCGCCGAAAAAAAGGGGAAAGTGCCACGTACGGGGAAAATACCGGCGCCACCAAAAACCTTACTGCCTTCAAAGTGTTAGTCGCCCGTGTGACGCAGCACCATATCGCGCATCGTCACAATGCCGACCGGAATGCGGTTTTTATCCACAACCAGGGCGCGCGAACAGCCGAACTCGGTCAACAGGCGCACAGCGTAGCGAATGTTCATTTCCGGCGGCAACGTCAGCACCGGCTTGGACATAATTTCATAAACGCTGACCCGTTCCGGCGGTCGGTTTGGGGCAACCACATTTTTGGCAATATCCGACACCACGATCAGGCCATACTCGTCCTGATCATCGCGACGCTCAACCACCAGAGAGCTAACACCGGATTCGCGCATTTCGTTAATGGCGTCCTGAACCGTTGCGGTGGCATCGATGTACATGATCTTGGTGGACATGACATCGCTAACCTTGATGATTTCCTTATCGCTCATAGCTCGTCCTCGATCTCATTAATTAAGGTGGGTAATTGGGTTTGCAACCCGACGGCATCTTCAATTTCGAGCTGGCAGGCGATGCCGGCTCCGGGCTCTTCGTCGAACTTGCCGGCCTTGGCGATGGTCTCCAATATATCGCGGGCCTTTGGCCCGGCGACCAGAAACAACACCATGTCGCGTTGCGCCGTAAGGTCTAATCCAAAAAAGGTTTTCTCTTTTTTCAGGCCCTCGCCCTGGGCGCTGGTAATAACGGTGGCCCCCGTGGCGCCGGCCTCACGCGCGGCGTCAATGACCGTTTCGGTCATATCGTCCCTGACCAACGCCATAATCAACTTGAGGTTCATGCTTTTTCCTCCTTCTCACCTTCGTCCGTACGCCTGCGGGCCTGTCTCCATTCGGCTATCTTGGCATACCCCAATACGGCCATAATGGGAAACAGGCTGGCAAACGCTATTAAACCAAATCCGTCCAGAAGCGGGCTGCGCCCCGGTACCGTAGAAGCCAGGCCCAGTCCCAGCGCGGCCACCACCGGCACCGTCACCGTCGATGTAGTGACGCCGCCGGAATCATAGGCCAGCGCAATGATGGACTTAGGCGCCCACAACGTCTGGGCAATGACCACCGCATAGCCTGCGATGATGTACCAGTGCAGGGGTGTGCCCGTGATAATGCGAAACGACCCCAGCGATACCCCAACGGCAACACCGATGGCAACCGCCATGCGAAGCGAGAGCGCGCTCAAAGCGCCACCCGATATTTGCTCGGCCTTGATTGCCACCGCAATCAACGAAGGCTCCGCCGCTGTGGTGGCAAAGCCAATGCACGCTGCAAAAATGTAAACCCAGTAATAATCCTGCCAGTGATAAATGCCTCCGGCCACATGGCCGCCGATGAAAGCGGGGTCAGTTAATTGCGTGGCCATGGTTTCGCCGAGCGGAAACAGCGCCATTTCCAGACCCACCAAAAACAACGTCAGTCCAATCAGCACATACAAAAAACCGAAGGCGGTGCGCTTGGGGTTAGGCGGCATTTTACGCAGGGCAACAAACTGGAAAAAAAGCAAAATGGCGGCAATGGGCAGCACATCAAAAACGGTAGAAGCGCCGGTTTGCAAAACGTGGGTGATGAGTTCCATTGGCTCTCCCCTACACAATCATGCCGTAGACCATGACGAACATCATTGGCGTCAGGCTGGCAAAAGCGATCAGCCCGAAGCCGTCGGTCATGGGGTTGCGGCCGCGAATGGCATTGGCCAGCCCGACGCCTAAGGCCGTCACCAGTGGCACCGTGATGGTGGATGTGGTCACGCCGCCGGAATCATAGGCAATGCCGATAATTTCCGGCGGCGCGACAAACGTCAGCCCCACGACCCCCGCGTACCCGGAGATAATGACCCATTGGATGGGCCAGCCCAGCAGGATGCGCAGCACCCCGATAACAATGGCGAAGCCCACCGAAAGCGCCACCGTCATGCGCAGGCCGAAGGCATATTTGCTCAGCGCCTCGGGCGTGGCTTCAATGGCACCGGCCTCGGCAACCGTGTTGGCGGCTTCGGCGGCGACCGCAATGAGCGCCGGCTCAGCCACCGTGGTGCCAAAGCCCAGTGAAAAAGAGAAGGCCAGCAACCAGAAGATGGAACCCTTGCGCGCCAAATCCTGAGCCATGGCCTCGCCAATGGGAAACAGGCCCATTTCCAGCCCGCGAACAAAAAACGCCAGCCCCAGCACCACCATGACGGCGCCAACCAGGATTTCGCCTAAATTGGGAAACGGCTGGCGGAAAACCACAATTTGGAAAAAGGCGATAACGCCAATAATGGGAAGCAGGTCACGTGCGGATTCAGCGAGGATACGGATCAGGCCTTGCGACAGCTTGATGATGTTTTCCAAGTGAACCACCTCTTGTCCGGGGGGGCATCAATTATGAACCTTATTAATTATGAACCCTGCGCGGCGCTCCTAACAAGTGCCCTGCCACTGCACCCAGCGTCATCCAGAACAAGAACGTCGACATCAGAGAGGCCAGCGCATAGTCACGCGCCAGATCGCCCGGGATGGTTGCCAAATCATCGGCACCCCCCGGTGCGCCGACCAGGTGCGGTGCCACCAGCAACACGGCGCCCAGCGCTTTCATGGCCTTAAGGGGTGAAAAAGCTGCCAGCGCCAACCCGGCGATGGTGGTAACAACGGTTGCCACCCACCACAATTGCCTGGCCTCAAGGTCGACAAACGTGACCCCCGGCGGCAACGGCGGCTGGCTGATGGCCGGTGCCAGCGCCACCGCGGCCCAGCCCGCCAGCCCCCAGAGCAGCCCGGCACGCCAGTTGAGCGGTTTGGGGGAATAGCTCATGGCCGCGCCCACAATCAGGGCGAAGGCCACACCGCCCAGCACATCAAACGCAAAGGTGCCCAACAGGCGCTCGGGATCAGAAAGGGCGACGCCAAACAGGCCCTCGGGCGGTGCATAAGCCGCCAGCGGGGCGCCGGTTTCAAGGTGTTCAGCCAGATGGATGAGGGGCAGAACGCTGGCCATCTGGGCCAGCAGGACAACGCAGCCCGCCGCCAAACCAGCACTTAACGCCGCGACAATCAGGCGCCAGAGCATAACAGGCGGGGCTTAGTGGCAGGGAACGGAAAAGGCGTGCCGCGCATCGTGCGCCACGTTATGGGCCGAGTTGGCAAACCCGGTGACCGCCAGCAGGCCAAGGCCCAACGAAACCGCAAACAACGCCGCCAGTGCCTTTTGGGCTTTGGGCAAGGCGTCAACCGCCGTCGAAGCCCCGACCGTGGCATTATTGGAACTTTGATTGCGGGCATGGGCCATGGGGCAGTCTCCTGTGTGGGGCGGGATTCACCAAGAATCGACGAGGCCGATTCGACTACAATTTTGCCATAAAGGAAAGGTCAAATATCGGCTATGTTTACAGTAGATTATAATACTATCGCGGGCAATGAAGCGCGCACAAGGAGAAACATGGCACACACCATAGCTCTGGTTGATGACGATCGTAACATTTTGACCTCGGTTTCCATTGCCCTGGAAGCCGAAGGTTATGAAGTGCGGTCTTATAAGGACGGCGAGGAGGCGCTGCGCGAGATCAGTCGCCACCCACCCGACCTGGCGGTCCTCGACATCAAGATGCCACGCATGGACGGCATGGAATTGCTCAGCGAGCTGAAAAAAAAATCCGACCTGCCGATTATTTTCCTGACGTCCAAGGATGATGAGGTGGATGAGGCACTGGGCCTGCGCATGGGCGCCGATGACTACATCAAGAAGCCGTTTTCACAGCGCCTGCTGATTGAGCGCATTCGCGCCGTGCTGCGCCGTGCCGAACCGGGCGACGATGAAGCCGCAGGCGAAATGCTGGCCCGCGGCGACCTGATGCTGGATTCCAGCCGCCACCTCAGCACCTGGAAGAGCCAGCAGGTCAATTTAACAGTGACCGAGTTTTTACTATTGGCAGCACTGGCCCGCACGCCGGGCCACGTTAAAAGTCGCGACCAGTTGATTGACGCCGCCTATGGCGAAAACATATATGTCGATGACCGCACCATCGACAGCCACATCAAGCGCCTGAGGCGCAAGTTCCGTGAAAGCGACCCGGAGTTTGACGCCATCGAAACCCTTTACGGTGTCGGCTACCGCTATTCGGCGTAGTGATCTAGGTTTCCATCATGACCCATGGTGAACAAACCGCGCCAAAGCCAAGGCGTCATTATGCGTCACTGACGACGCGCATCCTGTTTGTCAATTTGCTGGCACCGGCCATTCTGGTGATCGGGCTGTTTTACCTTGGCGAATACCGCAACAACCTGATTGCGACCGAACTTTCCGGCATGCGAACCCACGGCGAGATTTTCTCGGTGGCGCTGAGCGAAAGTGCGGTCTCGCCCATGCGCCGTATGCTGGTGCCGGATCTTTCTTCGCAAATCGTGCGCCGCCTTGCCTTTACCGCCAAGACCCGGGCCCGCCTTTTTGCCCCCAACGGCAAACTGGTCGCCGATTCCCGAACCCTGCTGGAACCGGGCGGCGAGGTTGAGCGCAAAAACCTGCCGCCACTGAGCACCCTTGAAGAGCGTGAAAGCCTGCTTAATCGCGCCTTTGCGTTCATGGACCGTATCTATGACTGGTTACCCGGCACCAAGGAATATCCGCAGTACCGGGAAAAAATTAACCAGTCGGCCGAAGACTTTCCCGAGGTCATGGCGGCCATGAAGGGCGATGTGTGGGTTGCGCGCCGCTCCATGCCCGATGGCTCACTGGTGCTAACGGTGGCGATGCCGGTACGCCAGTATAAGGAAACGCTGGGCGTGATTTTGCTGTCCAAGGGGTCGCTGGATATTGACAACGCGCTTTATGAAGTGCGCCTTGATATTCTAAAAATGTTTGCCGTGGTGCTGGTGATTACGGTTATGCTTTCGCTTTATCTGGCCGGTACCATTGCCAGGCCCGTCCATGTGCTGGCACAGGCGGCCGAGCGTGTGCGGCGCGGCCACCATCGCCAGCATACCATTCCGGACCTGGGCGGCCGCACGGACGAAATCGGTGAGCTGGCGGTGGCATTAAGCGATATGACAGAGGCGCTATGGGCGCGCATGGATGCCATCGAAAGTTTTGCCGCCGATGTAGCGCATGAAATCAAAAACCCGCTGACTTCCTTGAAAAGCGCGGTCGAGACCGCGAACCGGGTAGATGACCCCGAGCAGCAAAAAAAGTTGCTGGCTATTATTCTTGATGATGTCGAGCGCCTTGACCGGCTGATCACGGATATTTCCGATGCCTCAAGGCTGGATTCCGAATTGTCTCGCGCCGAAACCGAACCCGTTGATGTTAGTGCCATGCTGGCCACGCTTGTCGATATGCACAGCGCCACCGCCAATGCCGATATGCCGAAGCTTGAATTATCATCTAAAGACAAGTTGGTGGTTAACGCCACCGCCGACCGGTTGGTGCAGGTGTTCCGCAACCTGATTGCCAACGCCATCTCTTTCAGTCCCGCCGGTGCCGATAACGCCATCCGCATCACCGCCGGTGTTGAAGGCAAATGGGCCACGGTGTGCTTTATCGACCGCGGGCCGGGCATTGCGCCGGGCAAGGAAGCAGCCATTTTCGAGCGTTTTTATACCGAGCGCCCGGAGGCCGAAAAGTTCGGCACCCACTCAGGCCTGGGGCTGGCCATTTCCAGGCAAATCATCACCGCCCACGGCGGGCAGATCAGCGCCGAAACCCTGAAAGACGCCGATGGCAGCGTTTTGGGGGCGTGCTTTACGGTGCGTTTGCCGCTTCCTTGATTGCTGAATTTAAGGTGCGCCTTCGGGTGGGCGTTGGTGGCATTTTCTTGCTAGAATGCGTTCATGGGAAATGACAAACAGCGTCTTCATGCCACCACGGTTTCGCTTGCCGGCGAAGGCGTATTGATTCGCGGCAAACCCGGTTCGGGTAAATCAGACTTGGCGTTGCGCCTGATCGACGCGGGCGCTGAACTGGTGGCCGATGACTACACCGACATCGAGATTACCAATGGCAACGCTGTGGCCCATGCACCAAAGTCTATCCGCGGGCTGTTGGAGGTGCGCGGCCTTGGCGTGGTGCGCGTTGGCTGCGTGGAAAGTGCTGCCGTGCACCTGATTGTCGACCTCGGCACGGATGCGGTAATGCGCCTGCCCGAACACGAACACGAAGCGTTGGCCGGCGTTGCGGTGGCGCGCATTGACCTTAACGCGTTTGAGGCCTCGGCGGCGGCCAAGGTGCGCATGGCGTTGAAAGCCACGCGCGAAAACCTGTTCGTTGATGATGCCAATATCAATGACGACCACGCGTGAACACCATGAGCACACCCGAAGATAAAACCTCAAGTAATACGCCCGCTAAAACGCCGGTGGTGGTGGTCACCGGCATGTCGGGTGCCGGCAAGACATCGGTGTTGAAGGCGCTGGAGGATTTAGGCTTTGAGGCGGTGGACAACCTGCCCCTGAACTTACTGTCCAACCTGATCGGCCCGACCGATCGCCCGGATGCAAAACCGGCGCGGCCACTGGCCGTCGGCGTGGATGTACGCACCCGTGATTTCGCCGCCGCAAATTTCACCCGCGACCTTGCGGAACTGAAAGCGCGACCGGATGTGAATGTGAGCGTTTTGTTTGTTGACTGCACCGATGATGCGCTGATGGGGCGTTATTCCGAAACCCGCCATCGCCACCCGCTGGCTCTCGACCGCCCGGTGATCGACGGCATCAAGCTGGAACGCCGGGAAATATCGCCGCTGCGCGATCTGGCCGATATCGTGCTCGACACCACCGGGCGAGCGCCGGGCACCTTGAAACCCCAGCTTTCAGAGCATTTTGCCTCTACCCTTATGGGCGAAAACGCCGCCGGTTTGACCGTATTTGTTACCTCGTTTGCCTATCGCCGCGGCCTGCCCAGCGAGGCCGATCTGGTGTTCGATGTTCGCTTTTTGCAAAATCCCCATTATGATCCGTCGCTTAAGGAATTAACCGGGCAGGATGACGCCGTTGCCCGAATGATTGAACAAGACCCGGACTATGCGGCCTTTTTTGATGGTCTCAAAAGCCTGATCAGGCCGCTGTTGCCGCGATACGCAAGCGAGGGAAAATCGTACCTCACCATTGCGGTGGGATGCACCGGGGGCAGGCATCGTTCGGTTTTTATCGCCGAGCGGCTGGCCGGGTGGCTGGCGAACGAAGGCGAGCGGGTTCGCCTGTCGCATCGTGAACTTGAACTGGTGGCCAATGCCGCCAAAGAGCCAAATTGATGTACTGCAAAATTGGGAGTCACGTAACAACATGATCGGTATCGTACTCGTAACCCATGGCCGTCTGGCCGAGGAATTGATTGCCGCGCTGGAACACGTGGTCGGCCCACAAGATGCAGTGGCCAACGTTTGCATCGGCCCTGATGACGACATGGAAGCGCGGCGCAAGGAGATTCTTGAATCCATCACCAAGGTTGATGACGGTTCGGGCGTTATACTGCTGACCGATATGTTTGGCGGCACGCCATCAAACCTGGCCATCAGCGTGATTGAAAAATCCAACGTCGAGGTTATTGCCGGCGTCAACCTGCCGATGCTGATAAAGCTGGCCAGCGCACGCGGAGGTGAAAACTTGCTGGGCGTTGCCACGGAAGCTAAGGATGCCGGACGCAAATACATCAACATTGCTTCCGAGCTGCTCAAGCAGGGCAATCAATGAGCCGCCAGAAGAAGCGCGAAGCCAAAGATAACAAAGACGAGGCTGCGGGCACGCTGCCCATCTTGAACGAACGAGGGCTGCACGCCCGCGCGGCAGCAAAGTTTGTGCAAACCGCCGGCACCTTCAGCGCCGAGATTTCCGTTACCAAGGATGGGCAAACGGTTTCCGGCAACTCCATCATGGGGCTGATGATGCTGGCCGCCGGCATCGGCACCGAGATTGCCGTTGCCGCCGTTGGCCCCGATGCCGAAGCGGCACTGGCGGCACTGGCGGCTTTAGTCGATGACAAATTTGGCGAAGGAGTCTGAATAACGTCATGAACGCTAAAGGCTCTAAAAAGATACCCAAGGAAATTGTCGTCACTGGACTCGGCGTATCACCGGGCATCGCCATCGGCGTTGTGCACGTTCGCGATTCCGGAACCATTGCGGTGCCCGAATATACGATTGCGGCGGGTAAGGTCGGTGAAGAAGAGGAACGCTTTGAGCACGCACTCACCACCGCCCGGCGCCAGATCGACAGGCTGAAAAACAAGGCCGATGCCCTGCCCGAGGCGGCGGCCGAGGAAATGGGCTTCCTGCTGGAGGCTTATACGCAAATGCTGGGTGATTCCCGGCTGGTGCGCGGGGCGCTCAGGCGCATTCGCGAAGACCGCGTCAACGCCGAAGCCGCCGTGCAGGGAGAAATTAGCGATATCACCGCCAGTTTTGCCGAACTGGAAGACAGTTATATTGCAGCGCGCCTTGATGACATTCGCGTGGTTGCCGACCGCCTGATCCGTGCACTTACCAAAGCGCATGTTAAACCGTTGTCGCTGGTGCCCAAGGGCAGCGTTATCATTGCCGAAGATATAACCCCAGCCGACGCCGCCCAGCTTGACCCCAAGCGGGTTGCCGGGTTTGCCGCCGTTCTTGGTGGCGCCCAGGGCCACACCGCCATTATGGCGCGCGCCCTTGGCCTGCCCGCAGTGCTGGGCGCGGCAAAGTTGATCCGCCATGCGCGATCCGGTGACACCGTCATCATCGATGGCGCGCTCGGGCGGGTCATCCTTAACCCGAGGCCGGAAACCGAAGCGACATATGTAAAGCGCCGTGCCGAGCTGCGTCATCGCCAAAGCCAGCTTTCGCGCCTCAGGCGCCAGCCCGCCGTCACCCGCGACGGCACCGAGATCCAGCTGCTGGCAAATGTTGAATTGCCCATTGAGGTGCCGCAGGTTCTGGCCTCGGGTGCGGTAGGCATTGGGCTGTTGCGTTCCGAGTTCATGTTCATGAACCGCGACGACCTGCCCGATGAAGAAGATCAATTCCGTATGATCCGCGACATGGTCAAGGCCATGGACGGACGCCCGGTTACGGTGCGCACTCTGGATATTGGCGGTGAAAAAACCGCTCCTGCGCTAAGTGCGGAATTTGGCGCCAGTGTGCAAAGCGCGTTGGGGCTTCGCGGTATCCGCCTTTCGCTGGCGCGCCCGGACCTGCTGGAAACCCAGTTTGCCGCCATCTTGCGCGCCGCCGTCCTCGGCCCGGTGCGTATCTTGCTGCCCATGGTCTCAACCGCACGCGAGGTCAAAAAAGCCCGCGAGATCCTGAAAAAAGTTGCCACCCGGTTGAAACGCCGCAAGGTTCCCATCGCAAAAGCCCTGCCGCCGGTGGGCGTAATGATAGAGGTGCCAAGTGCCGCCCTGACCGCCGATGGGCTGGCCTCGACGTGTGATTTTTTTGCCATCGGCTCCAACGACCTGACCCAGTATACGCTGGCCATCGACCGTTCGGACGAGCGCGTGGCGGGCCTGTACGACCCGCTGCACCCGTCCATCGTCCGGCTTATCCAGTTTTCCGTCGATGCAGCGCTGAGAAGCCGCATTCCCATTTCGGTATGTGGTGAAATGGCCGGCGATGCGCGCTTTACCGCCCTGCTGCTGGGTCTTGGGGTGCGCGAACTTTCCATGAGCGCCCACGCCATCCCGGCGGTCAAGCAGCGGGTGCGTGAAATTGACCTGCCCGCCGCCCAGGAACGCGCCCAGGCCATTCTGGCGCAGTCCGATTCGGGGCGGATTGCCATGCTGTTGGATGATTTCAACGCCTTAGTCTAATCAACCGCCTAAGCCACACCACTTTTAGGGTTATTGGCTAGCCCTTTTTCTTGCCCGAAACGGCGTGGGCTGGTATGACCCCGCCTTAGGAAACCATACGTAAACCAGACAGAATTCAGGCGCAGGCCACCAAACCCATTCTCCCGGAGAGCACTTTCATGAACAAAGCGAACGATTACCAAGTTGCCGACATTTCCCTGGCCAGTTGGGGCCACAAAGACATCGACCTTTCCAACACGGAAATGCCCGGCCTGATGTCCATTCGCGAAGAATACGGCAAGGAACAGCCGCTTAAGGGCGCGCGCATTGCCGGGTCGCTGCACATGACCATCCAGACCGCGGTGCTGATTGAAACGCTGGAGGCGCTGGGCGCCGAAGTGCGCTGGGTGTCGTGCAACATTTTCTCGACCCAGGATCACGCCGCTGCTGCCATTGCTGATAACGGCACCCCGGTGTTCGCTCACAAGGGCGAAACGCTGGAAGAATACTGGGACTTCACTCACCGCCTGTTCGCATGGGCTGACGGCGGTGTGCCTAACATGATTCTGGATGACGGTGGCGATGCCACGCTGCTGTTGCACCTTGGCAAAGACGCGGAAAAAGATATCTCCGTGCTCGACAAGCCGGGTACGGAAGAAGAAGAAGTTTTGTTCGCCGCCATTAAAAAACACATCGCCATAGACCCGGCGTGGTATTCCAAGGCTGCCGCTGAAATTATAGGCGTTACGGAAGAAACCACCACCGGCGTTCACCGCCTTATCGAAATGGCGAAAAAAGGAACACTGTTGTTCCCCGCCATCAACGTTAACGACAGCGTCACCAAATCCAAGTTCGATAACAAGTACGGCTGCCGCGAAAGCCTGGTTGACGCCATCCGTCGCGCTACCGACGTTATGATGGCAGGCAAGGTTGCCGTGGTTTGTGGTTATGGCGATGTTGGCAAGGGTTCTGCCGAAAGCCTGCGCTCTTCCGGCTGTCGTGTGCTGGTTACGGAAGTCGACCCCATCTGCGCGCTTCAGGCCTGCATGGAAGGCTTTGAAGTCGTGACCGTGGAACAGGCGCTTCCCGAAGGCGATATCTACGTCACCACCACTGGCAACTTCGATATTCTGACCGTTGACCAAATGCGCGGCATGAAAGACCGTGCCATTGTTTGCAACATCGGCCACTTCGATAACGAAATACAGATTGCCGGTTTGAAAAACATGAAATGGAACAACGTCAAACCGCAGGTTGACGAAATTGAATTTCCCGATGGCAACCGCATCATCCTGCTGGCCGAAGGCCGTTTGGTGAACCTGGGCTGCGCCACCGGCCACCCCAGCTTTGTAATGAGCGCATCGTTCACCAACCAGGTGTTGGCACAAATTGAGCTGTTCAAAAACAACGCCGATGGTAAATACAAAAAAGAGGTCTACGTCCTGCCCAAGCACCTTGACGAAAAGGTTGCCCGCCTGCACCTCGACAAGCTGGGCGCCACGCTGACCACGCTTTCAAAGGGCCAGGCCGACTACATCGGCGTCGATGTGGCGGGCCCGTTCAAGCCCGACAGCTACCGCTACTAAGGCTTAAAGCACGCCTCACCGCCCGCACACCAAGACCCGGCTCCCTTTCCATAGGGGGCCGGGTTTTTTTGCGCCTTGCGAGCCTTGTGTTGCTTGTATTTCTGGCCCCCCGGCGACACAATCGGCCCCATGGTTGACCTTTCCTTCCTATACCGACTGGCTAGCGTCGAGTTCGTGATCGCGCTGCTGGTGGCGGTCGCTGTCCTGCTGGCTTTTGTGGTTCAGCAACAGGCAGCCGTGCGCGAACTGAGCCGGGCGCGTGAACGCCTGCTTTCGGATACCGAGATCAGCCATGAAATACTAGCCACCGCGCCGGACGGCCTGTTTCTGTGGGTCGTCGCCAACGGTTCGGAGGCCTGCTCGCGGCGCCTTGCCGTCATGCTGGGACTAGAAAACGGCGTACGCTCAACCTTCGATGAGGTGCTGTCGCGCCTCGCGCCTACCGATGGCAAAACCCTTTCAACGGCGGCGGCCAAAATGCGCCTCAACGGCGAAACTTTTGAGCTGCTGCTGTCATCCAAGGATGGTCTGCGCCGCATGTTGGTGGTCGGCCAGCACGCCGGCACCACCGATGGCGAGGCGTTGGCGGATCTTTTGTGGATGCGCGATGTGACTGACCTGGCACCGCCCAAGGAAAGCGCCAAGGCATCGGCACGCGACATTATTGATACCCTGCCGTTCCCCGTGTGGTTGCGTGGTTCAGGGCTGGCGGTGCAAATTGCCAACCGCCTGGCGTCAAGCCTGGGTGCGCCGGATATCAGTCGTGACCTGGCGGAACGCGCCCGCGAAAGCGGTGGCCCGGAAATGGAACGCCACCTGTTAACTTCGACCGAAGGCAAGCCGCGTTTTGTTGATATTTCGGAAACGCCACTGCTTGGTGGGGGCTCGCTGGGCGTGGCCCAGGACCACACCCGGACGGAAGAAATGGAAGGCGACTTTACGCGCCATATTCAGGCCCAAAACCAGGTCATGGAAACACTGGCCACTGCCATCGCTATTTTTGACGGCAACGGCAAGCTTACTTTCTTCAACAGCGCCTACGCCGACCTGTGGGGGCTGAAGGCGGAATGGCTGGAAAACGAACCAACGCTGGGCGCCGTGCTGGACCGCTTGCGCGATATACGCAAGCTACCCGAGGTGGTTGACTACCGGGCGTTCAAGGCCGGGCAACTTGGTCTATTTGGTACGCTTAGTGGCACCATCGAGGAAATGCTGCACCTTCCCGATGGCACCGCACTGCGCGGCCTGATCAGCCCGCACCCATTGGGGGGGCTGGTGTTTGCGTTTGAAGATGTCACCGACCATCTGGATCTGGAGCGTTCATACAAAACGCTTTCGTTGGTACAGCGCGAAACCATCGATAACCTGTACGAGGCCGTTGCTGTGTTCGGCGGTGACGGACGGATGAAGCTGTGCAACCCGGCGTTCGCAAAGACCTGGAAAATATCCCCCGATGCACCGGCCCGCGGCCTGCATACGGGAGACTTTGTAGACCACATCATGCCGATGATCCGCCGCCAGGAAGGCACCTCACCGCTGGAACGTGAGCCTCTATTGAATCAGCTGATGGGCCGCAACAACACGCGCGGGCGCATAGAGCTAACCGACGCCACGGTGCTGGAATTCGCCACCGTAGCATTGCCCGATGGGGCGGCGCTTTTGAGCTACCTGAACGTGACGGACAGCGCCCGTGTTGAAGAAGCCTTAATAGAGCGCGCCCGTTCCATGGCCGAGGCCAATTTGTTGAAGTCTGAATTCCTGGCCGGTGTCAGCCACGAAATCAGGACGCCACTTAATGCCATCATCGGTTTCGCCGACATCCTGGCACAGGGATATTTTGGAGAGCTTACCCCCCGGCAGAAGGAATACAGTCGCGGTATTCAGGAATCGGCCGAAGAACTGGTATCTATTATCGAAGACACGCTGGACCTTGCCACCGTCGAGGCCGGGTTGATGACGCTGGAACTGGACACCGTTGATATCAATACCCTGATCGGCAGCACCATGAACCTGGTGCGTGACCGCGCGCGCCTGCGCGACATCAAACTGACACTGGACTGCCCGGCCAATATTGGCTGGTTGGTTGCCGATGAAAAGCGCATGAAGCAATCCCTTTTCAACCTTATCAGCAACGCTATCCAGGCCACGCCGCCCGGCGGCAGCGTTGCGGTTGTGCTCAACCGGGACAAAGGCAGCATTGTTATCCGCATAACCGATGGCGGCACCGGTATGAACGAAAGCGACATACCGCCCGGCGTGGCGCTGGTCTCGCGGTTTATTGAGCTTCACGGCGGCACAGTGACGCTTGAATCGAAACCGGGGCATGGCACAGCCGTTATCTGCCGCCTGCCGGCTGATGCGGGCCGGCGTGAAGACGACCAGCAACCTGACCTGTTCGCCAATTTACTCGGCTGATTTACTTGGATAATTTACTCGGCTGATTTACCGGGCGGGTGCGGGCGCCTTGCCGGTCTTCCTTTGCCCGCCCCGGCAATCGAGTTGGGCATAATAATAAGCAAGGGTGTCTACATCCTCGATGTGCAGGCGCGCCACCTGTTTTTCCATGATCGGGTGGGTGCGCCATTCCACGGTGTCATTTGTGTTGTTGCCCCATGCCGATTCGCGCAGCAGCAACAACTGGCGCCGCAGATAACCGCGTTGCTGGCCCGCCAGAGTGGGCACATGGGCCTGGGCAGATATCCCGCCCGCGCCGTGACACGATGCGCACCGGTGCGCAGCCGCGGGCACAGGCATTGGCGGTGGCGGTGGTGGCGTTTTCCCGGCACCCGCTTTTTCTGCGGCCTTGCACGACAGACCTGAAAGGTATTGCGCCATCGGGCTGATGTCTGCGTTCGTAAGTTCGCTGGAAAAATGAGCCATAATCATATCAGAGCGGCCATCGCGGACTTTTTTATTGGCTTTCGGGCTGGCATCTGCCGCTGTGTCGACCGGCTTCGGTGCAGGCGCGGGAATGCTGCGCCGAAAATTATTCATTTGCTTAATAATATAAGTTGGCTTTTGCCCGGCGATGGACGGGTGGGTGGGTATAGCGCTGATGCCGCCTTCGCCATGACAGCCGAAACAGGTTTGAGCAACGGACCTGATCCGGTCACTGGAAAGGGCGGGCACCTCTGGCTTAACTTCAGGCTTGGCTTCGGTCTTAACTTTAACCGGGGGTGTGATTTGAGGTGTGGCCTGTATTTTGGTTTCGCCGCTTTGCGCATGGGCAGGTGCAACCGCAAAAACAAGCATAAGGCCCAGCGTTAAACAAAAGCCAACATGGTGCATCACGGGTAAACGGCGTTTGTTCATTCGGCTGAGCCCGGAACGCCACGCGTGGTGGAATATTCGAAATGATAATCCGCGCCGGGATGAAGATGGGCGCGCGCACCATAAGCCGCCTGCGCGGCCTCGGCAAAACCGGTAAGAATTAATTTCAGCTTGCCGGGATACGTTGCGATATCACCAACGGCAAAAAGACCGGCGCGACCCGTGCCCATGGTCGCGGTATCAACAACAACGTGGTTGTGTTCAAGCGTAAACCCCCATTCGGCAATGGGGCCGAGGTTTTGTTTAAGTCCGAAGAACGGTAACAAGACATCGGCTTCAAGGTGGCGCGTGTTGCCGTCAAGGTCGGCAACGACCACCGCATCAATACCGTCCTTGCTGCCTTCGAGGGCGCTCAGTTGATATGGCACGACAATCTCGACCTTGCCTGCGCCGACAAGGGCTTCCATTTTCTTCACGCTTTCCGGTGCGGCGCGAAACTTGGCCCGGCGGTGCACAACGGCAATGCTTTTTGCGACTTCAGACAATGAAACGGCCCAATCAACGGCGGAATCGCCACCGCCCGCTATGACCACGCGCTTGTCCTTGAAGTCATCGCGGCGCTTAACAAAATAATGCACCCCCTTGCCCGCGCCCATGCCCTCGTAGGCTTCGATGTCGTCCATCGGCGGGCGGTTGGGGCCGAAGGCGCCGACACCGGCGGCCAGAATGACAGCACCGGCGTTAAAGGTCTCGCCCTTGGATGTCACCACGTTCCAGCGCCCGCCATCCAATGGCGACAGCTCGCTCACCTGTTGGCCAAGGTGATAGGTCGGGCCAAAGGGCTGGGCCTGGGCTTCCAGCATGGAAACCAGATCACCGGCCAACACTTCAGGGTGACCGGGAATGTCATAAATGGGCTTTTCCGGATAAAGCGCCGAAAGCTGGCCGCCCGGCGCATCCAGAACGTCGATAACCTGGCAATTGAGTTCCAGCATACCGCACTGAAAGGCGCAAAACAGGCCTGCCGGTCCGGCGCCGATGATAACAACATCGGCTTGGATAGAAGTTTTCGTCATGGCCTCACCCGAACAAAGGGGGTTAAACTTAACCGCTTATAACAGGTTCGCGCCCGGCGTTCATCAGTTATGGACAGCCTTATCAAGACCGCCCCCGGGCAGCGGGTATTGTGCTTATTATGGCTGGAAAACAAGGATATTTTGGGGCAAATGACCAAACCATGACAGGCACCGGAGAGAGCATTTTCATTGAACTGGCGGGTCTGGGCGCGACCCACGGCCTGGCCCAGCGCCTTGCCGCTCTGGCCAAGCCCGGCGACGCCATTGCGCTGTGCGGTGACCTGGGCGTCGGCAAGACCGAGTTTGCCCGCGCCTTTATCCGCCATCTGACCGACGCCGACGAAGAAGTGCCCAGCCCCACCTTCACCCTTGTACAAACCTACGAAGGCGCCAGCGGCGATATCTGGCATTTTGACCTCTACCGCATCGAACAACCCGAAGAGGCCCTGGAACTGGGCCTTGAAGACGCGCTACATGACGCTATCGTGCTCATCGAATGGCCGGAAAAACTGGGCGCCCTGATCCCGCGCCACCGCCTTGATGTGCGCCTGAGCGTGACCAAGGGCAAGCACCATCGTCAGGCCGAGCTGGTAGCACACGGCGACTGGATGGAACGGCTGCGGGAAAGCGGTCATGCCTGAGCCGTTACCCAAAAACATGATGGATTTCATTCCCCGCGCCGGGTACGACGACCTGCTGGAAAAACTGAACTGGCAGCAAGTCGTCATTTACCCCGTTGCCGGTGATGCCTCATTCCGGCGTTATTTTCGCATCAGTCACGGCGATGAAAATGCCATCCTGATGGATGCGCCGCCCGAACACGAAGACGTGCGCCCTTTTGTGCAAATAGCAAAACATTTGCAGGCGTTGGGTTTCAGCGCGCCGGAAATACTGGGCGAAAATACCGAAAAGGGTTTTTTGCTGCTGGAAGATTATGGCGACAGCACCTTCACCGTTCTGCTGGCAGATGGCGCGACGGCAAGCGAACTTTATGAATTGGCCACCGACACGCTGGTGGCCCTGCATCAAATGCCGAATGAAAAAACTGCGCCCGGCTGGCTGGCACCTTATGACGACGAAAAGCTGCTGGCCGAAACGGCATTGTTTCCCGACTGGTTCATGCCCGCTGTTGGCCTTGACGGTCTTTCGGGACAGGCCCGCGCGGCGCATGACAAGGCGTGGCTTGATGCCTTCGCCACTGTCCACAAAGGGCCGCGCACGTTGGTGTTGCGCGATTACCATGTCGATAACCTGCTGCGCCTTGATGGTCGCGACGGTGTTAAGGCGTGCGGGCTTCTGGATTTCCAGGACGCCGTCGCCGGCCATCCGGCCTATGACCTGATGAGCCTTTTGGAAGATGCCCGCCTTGATGTTGCACCCGATCTTCAACAGGCGATGACCACGCGCTATCACGATGCCATGCAGACAAAAAACCGCGAAACCTTTGACGCCGCTTATGCCATCCTCGGTGCCAGCCGCCACGCCAAGGTCATCGGCATCTTTACGCGCCTTTATGTGCGCGATGCCAAGGAAGGCTACCTCGACCATATTTCCCGCGTCTGGCGGTTGCTCGAAGCATCATTGCAACACCCCGCCCTGGCCCAGGTTAAGGCGTGGTTTGATAAACATGTTCCGCAGGACAAACGCATGCGTCCGGAAGGTGGCGCATGACATTTCCAAAAATGGCCATGGTGCTGTCCGCAGGCCTAGGCTTGCGCATGCGTCCGTTAAGCGAGCACACGCCAAAGCCGTTATTAAAAGTCGGCGCCAAGACCATGCTTGACCATACGCTCGATGCCCTGGCCCGCGCCGGTGTGGAAAGCGTCGCCGTCAACACCCACTGGCTGGGCGAACAGGTTGAAGCCCACGTTAAGGCGCGAAGCGGCTCACCCCAATGCACGCTTGTGCATGAAGACCCTGTTCTAGAGACCGGCGGCGGCATCCACAACGCACTGCAACAAAACCTGCTGGCGAACGATGCGCCATTTTTTGCCGTCAACGCCGACCAGATCTGGATTGACGGCGAGGCCTCGGCCTTAACCCGGCTGGCGCAGGCATGGAACGACGCGGAAATGGATGCGCTGTTGTTGTTGCAGCCTTGCTCAAATGCCATAGGGTACGAAGGTGCAGGCGATTTTATTATGGATCAGAACGGTCGCCTCAGCCGTGGTGGTGGTGAAAGCGCCATGGTCTATACCGGCGTGCAACTTTTACACCCGCGCTTGTTTAAAGGCGCACCCGGCGGGGCTTATTCAATGAACGTGCTGTATGAGAGCGCAATAAAAAACGAACGACTTTTTGGTATGGCCCATGATGGCGCGTGGCTGCACATGGGCACGCCGAAACAATTGGCCCAAGCCAACGCCTATATGAAGAGCAAAACATGATCGCGGCACAGCCGAAAGCAAGCGTCTTCACCATTGCGCCGGGCCTGTCGTTCGTCGAAGCGCTGGCCGAGGGAATCCTGGGCGAAGCGGCGGGCGATGCCGAGGCGCTGGCCCGCGTGCGTGTCCTGCTGCCAACGCGCCGGGCGTGCCGCAGTTTGTCTGATGCGTTTTTGCGCCTCACCGATGGCAAGCCAACATTGCTGCCCCAGATGATGCCGTTGGGCGATGTGGACGCCGATGAACTGTTGGTCGAGGGCGCGCTTGATTTGCTTTCTGATTCCCCCCTTTCCCTTCCCCCTGCCATTGATACTGGGCGGCGCACCTTGTTACTGGCAAAGCTGGTCCTGGCAAAAGAAAACGACCAGCCCCCCGATCAGGCGGTGCGGCTGGCGGGGGAGTTGGCGAAACTGCTCGACCAGATCACCACCGAACGCCTTGATCTGGGCGCGCTCGGTGAACTGGTGCCCAAGGGTGAGCTTTCCGAGCACTGGCAGCAGACGCTGGATTTTCTTGATATCCTTCACCACCACTGGCCGGATGTTTTAAAAAGCGAAGGCGCCATCGACCCGGCGGAGCGGCGCAACCGCCTGCTTGAAGCGCGCCGGATATCGTGGCTTGAAACACCACCCGACACCCCTATCATTGCCGCCGGTTCCACCGGTTCCATTCCGGCCACCGCCGACCTGTTGGCCGCCATTGCAGCCCTGCCCGCCGGGCGCGTGGTATTGCCGGGCCTTGATCTCGATACGCCCGACGACGTATGGCAGTCGCTGGGCCCCGGTCATGCACAAAGCGGCATGGCACGCCTGTTAAAACATATGAAAATAGGGCGCGCGGATGTGCAGCCGTGGCCATGGTCCGGGCCCGGGAAAGAAACTTCAACGGCGCGGGCGGCACTGATTAATCGCGCACTGGTGCCCGCCGCCGGTGCGCACCTGTGGCGCGAAGCGGCGCTGCCCGATGGCGACGCCCTTGATGGCGTTCAGGTGATTGACGCGCCCACCCCGCAGGACGAAGCAGAAGCCATTGCGCTGGTTATGCGCCAGACGCTGGAAACGCCGGAAAAGACGGCGGCGTTAATCACGCCCGACCAAAACCTGGCGCGCCGCGTCATCGCCGAGCTGGGGCGCTGGAACATCACGGTGGAAAGTTCCGCCGGCCAACCACTGGCCAAAACACCACCCGGCGCGTTTTTTGAACAGGTGGCCGAGGCTGCGGCCAGCGGGCTTCAACCCGTGGCCCTGCTGGCCTGTCTCAAGCACCCCCTTGCCAAAGCCGGAAGTGATGACGACCAGTTCCGCCGCAACGTGCGCGCAATGGAAGTCGGCCTGTTGCGCGGGCCACGACCGGGTGGCGGGCTTAAAGGGTTGGAAAATGCCTTTCGCGTCATGCAGGGTGATGAACGCAAGCTGAGACGGCTTGCCAAAATGGGTCTTTCCGCCACGGCCATCCGTGATGTGCTGGCGCATATAAATGAAACCATCGGCCCCTTTGCCGAGGCACTCGCTGGCGGCAAGGTGGATGGCTCAATCTTGCTGCGCCTGCACGTCAGGGCGGCGGAATCGTTGGCCGGTGAATTGTGGGCCGGTGAAGCGGGCGCGGCGCTGGTCAGCTTCATCAACGAAACGCTGGGCACCATTGATGAACTGGGCCCGGTGCGCGGTGCGGATTACGCCCCCCTGCTGGGTGCGCTGATGGCCGGGCGCGTAGTGCGCACGCCATACGCACGCCACCCTCGCCTGTTCATCTGGGGCTTGCTCGAAGCGCGGCTGCAACGCGCCGACGTTACCATCCTTGGTGGCCTCAATGAAAACACGTGGCCGCCCGAAGCCAAGGCCAGCCCGTGGATGAGCCGCCCCATGATGCGCGCGTTTGGTTTGCCGTTGCCCGAAAGGCGCATTGGCCTGACGGCCCACGATTTTACGCAAGCCTTTTCGGCGCCCGAGGTTGTGTTGACCCGCGCCGCGCGCGTCGAGGGCACACCACAGGTGCCATCGCGCTGGCTGGTGCGGCTGGAAACCTTGCTGGAAGGAACAGCATCGGGCGAAGCCTTTGCCACGGCTAAGGCGGGGCCGTGGCTGGATTGGGCACGGCAGTTGAACCACACCGAAAGCCAGCCGTGTGAGCCGCCGCTGCCGAAACCGGCGGTAGAGCTGCGCCCGCGTGCGCTTTCCGTTACCCGTATTGAAACCTGGATAAGAGACCCTTACGCGATTTACGCGCGCCATGTTCTGGGGCTTGAGCCGCTGGACGCGCTGGATGCCGAACCCGGTGCGGCCGACCGCGGCACGCTAATTCACGACGCCATGGAACGCTTCATCCGCGCCAACATGGATTCCTTTCCCGATGATTTGGAAAAAGCGGAAGCGGAATTGCTACGCATTGGCGGCGATGTGTTTCGCGAAACAGCATCATCACCGGCCGTGCGCGCCTTTTGGTGGCCGCGCTTCCAGCGCATTGCGCGCTGGTTCGTAGTCGAGGAAAAAGCACGCCGCGACGCTGGCCAGCACCCGCTGGTGGTTGTAGGCCGGGGTGAGCTTGCTGTTAACAACGGCGAACAGGATTTTACCTTGTCAGCCCGCGCCGATCGCATTGACGCCAATGTGGCCGGTGCGCTGGTCATCATTGATTACAAAACGGGCGAGCCGCCCACCAAACCCATGGTGGAAACGGGCCTCAACCCACAACTGCCGCTGGAGGCCGCCATTGCCCTTGGTGGTGGTTTCAGCGAAATCCAAAAGCCGCGCGGCGTTGCCGAGCTGGTTTACATCAAGCTGGCCGGTGGCCTGAAGGCGGGCAAGGTGACTCGCCTCAAACTTGATGCCGAAGAAGCCGCCGAAGTGGCGCTTACACGGCTTAAGGGGTTGGTCGCCTTGTTCGATAAGGAGACCACACCCTACCCACCGCGCCTTAGGCCGATGAAGGAACGCCCCATCGGCGACTACGACCACCTTTCGCGTTTCAAGGAATGGGGTAGTGCCGAGGGGGAAAGCGAATGACGGCTAAAATTCATTTGCTGCGCACCACCCCCGCCCACTGCGCCAAGCTGGGCGAGGCCACTGCCGGGCAGCTGACGGCGGCGGAACCGCACCGTTCGGTCTGGGTTTCGGCCAACGCCGGCACCGGCAAAACGCGCGTGCTGGTGGACCGCATTGCGCGGCTGTTACTGGCCGGAACGCAGCCGGAAAAAATCCTCTGCCTGACCTTTACCAAAACCGCGGCAGCCGAAATGGCAGCGCGCATCAGCCGCCGACTCGGTTGCTGGGTGGTGATGAATGACGCCGAGCTGAGCGAGCAGTTACAGCAAATTACCCAGCGCCCGGCAGACGAAGACACACTGAAACGCGCCCGCGAACTTTTCACCCACGTGCTTGAAACGCCGGGCGGCCTGAAAATCCGCACCATCCATTCGTTTTGTGAAAGCCTGATCGCACGCTTTCCGCTGGAAGCGAGCGTGGCGCCGCATTTCACCGTGATTGACGAGCGCACCACGGCGGCGTTGATGACCGATGCCCGCGACCGGGTGCTGACCCACACGCTGGATGATGAAACCCAGCCCATTGCAATGGCCATGCGCCACCTGGCCGAACTGGCGGGCGAGGAAGACTTCGCCAAGCTGATGCGTGAACTGTTGGGTCGCCGCGCCCGGCTGCGCGCCGTGCTGGGCCACTGGGGCGACGGGCTGGACGATGCCGTGTTCGGCTGGGTGGGCATAAGCGAGAACGAAACCGACCGCGCGGCTTATCTGGTGGCACAATGCGATGATAAAACGCTGGGACGCGTGGGGCTTGAGCGCGTCATCGAAGGCCTTTCACAAGGCCCCAAAACAACCAAGGCAATGGCGGCCACCCTGAAAGTTTGGTTGGCACACGATGTAAATGAGCGCGCTCGCACCTTTATAGATGAGTTTGCAACCCTGTATGTGACCCAGGCGGGCGAGCCGCGCAAGCGTCTTACAACCAAGACAGTGGACGAATTCACACCTGATGTTGCCACCATAATGCGCAAGCAACAGGAACAGGCGCTGGCGGTTCTCGAAAAACTAAAAGCGTTTGATACCGCGCTGGCCACGCGGTCGCTGTTGACGGTGGGCCGCGCCATCTGGCGGGCCTTTGAAAACCTGAAACGCGCCCGCGCCGCCCTCGACTATGACGACCTGATCGAAAAAGCGCTGGTGTTGCTCGATGGCGAAGGCGCATCGGGCTGGGTGCATTACAAGCTCGATGGCGGCATTGACCATATTTTGGTTGATGAATCCCAAGACACCAGCCCCGACCAATGGCGCGTGGTGCAGGGTCTGGCAGAAGATTTCTTCACCGGTTTCGGCCAGCACGACGAAACCCTGCGTACCGTGTTTGCCGTCGGTGATGAAAAACAGTCCATCTATTCGTTTCAGGGCGCAGACCCTTATGAATTCGGGCGCATGCAAAAAGTTTTCGCGGCCAAGGTTGAAGCGGCCGGAGAAACGTTTTCCGCCTTGCAACTGACGACTTCTTTTCGTTCCACCCGCGCCGTGCTGGCCATTGTCGACCGTGTGTTTAAAAGCCCCGAAGCCTTTGACGGCCTTTCGTTCATGGACGACGAGGTGCTGCACAGTTCGCACCGCCGTGGCGAAGCCGGGCTGGTAGAGCTGTGGCCCGCCGAAGAGCCGGAACCTGCCAACGCCCAGGACCCGTGGGATGCTCCGCTGGACCGCCTCGCCACCAAAAGCCCGGAAACGCGACTGGCCGAAAAAATTGCTGCAACTATTCGGGGCTGGCTGGATGAAGCAGAGATTCTGGAATCGAAAAATCGGCCCATCCGCGCCGATGATATCTTGATTCTCATGCGCAAGCGCGGTTCCTTCGCCGACGAAATGGTGCGCCAGCTCAAACGCAACCGCATTGAGGTCGCCGGTTCCGACCGCATGGTACTGACCGACCAGTTGGCGGTGCAGGACCTGATGGCGCTGGGTCGTTTTGTGTTGCTGCCCGAGGATGATTTAAACACAGCGACGGTTTTGAAGGGCCCGCTGCTGGGGCTGGATGATGACCACCTGATGGCGCTGGCGCCAAAACGAAAAGCGTCGCTGTGGGCGCAGCTGAAAATACACAAAGATGAAAATGCCGATTTCGCGCGGGCGCATGAATGGCTGGCAGCGCGACTGGGCGAGGCTGACTTCCAGCCGCCGTATGAGTTTTTTGCTTCGGTGCTGGCGCGTGGCGGCCGCAAGGCGCTGGTGGCGCGCCTCGGCGCCGATGCCCATGACCCGTTAAATGAGTTCCTGTCGCTGGCGCTGGATTTTGAGCGCGACCATGCGCCATCATTGGAAGGGTTTTTGCACTGGGTCACCTCATCGGCCACGCAAATAAAACGCGACATGGAAATTTCCGGCGGCAAGGTGCGCGTGATGACGGTTCACGGTGCCAAGGGGCTGGAAGCCAACGTTGTGTTTTTGCCCGATACCTGTGCCAAGCCCGGCCACCAGAACGACGATAAAGTGCAATGGTCAATCGACCCCGAAGGCAAAAGCCCGCCCGAGGTTTTGTGGTCACCGGTTAAGGAAATGCGCGGCCACCAGACAACCGCGCTGCTGGAACAAAACCGCCTTGAGCGCGGGCGCGAATACCGCCGCTTGCTTTATGTCGCCATGACCCGGGCGCGTGACCGTTTGTATGTTGCCGGTTACACGGGCAAAAATGGTGTCGCCGAGGGTTCATGGTATGAGCTGATGGCTGCCGCCATCAAGGAACGCGGCAAGGAAATATCTGGGGACGTGTGGCGTTATGAACTGAAGCAGGAAGCTGAAGTTAGTGCCGAGGCTCTTGCTGGCACTAACGCCACCTTGGCATTGCCCGCGTGGGCCGAAACACTGCCGCACCCGGACCCCAAACCCCTGCGCCCACTTTTGCCTTCCGCGCCGCTGGTTGAGGCACCGGCGGGCGAGGGGCCACTGGCGGGCGGCAACGAACAGCGGTTCCGTCGTGGACTGGCGGTGCACAAGCTTTTGGAGCTGTTGCCGGGGCTTGATGAAAGCGAACGCGAAGCGGCGGCCAAACGCTGGCTGGCTGGGCCGGGGCTTGGGCTGGACGATATTCAGCAAGACGAAATCGGCCGCGAGACGCTGGCCGTATTAAACCACCCAGATTTCGCACCGCTGTTTTCACCCACCGCCATCGCCGAAGCCCCGGTGACCGGCGTGGTCGGCAAGGCGGGCCATGAGCAGGTGGTTTCGGGGCGCATGGACCGCATGGTCGTGCTGGACGATGAAGTGTGGGTTGTCGATTACAAAACAAACCGCCCGCCGCCAGACAAACCTGAAAACGTAGCCCCCGCTTACCTGGCGCAGATGGCGCTATATCGGCGCCTGCTGCAAGGCATATACCCGGCCAAGCGGGTTCGTTGCTGGTTGTTGTGGACGGACGGGCCGCGAATCATGGAACTGGAACCAGCGTTGACCGAACCGTTTGACCCGGACAAGGCCACCGCTTAGGGCCGCGAATTGGGGCTGGAACTAGCGCGTATTTGGGCCGCTTGACGCCCGGCCAGACGACCTTTTACATTAGACCCAACGCGCTCCCATCCGAGCCGGCTTCAACAGCACACTTTTTTTCAGGGAAAAAACAATGATAGATGTAACCGACGCTTCCTTCGACGCCGATGTCCTGCAATCCTCTACCCCGGTGCTGATTGATTTCTGGGCCGAATGGTGCGGCCCTTGCAAGCAAATTGCTCCGGCGCTGGAAGAACTGGCCGCCGAATTGGGCGACAAGGTTATCGTCGCCAAGGTCAACATTGATGAAAACCCGTCAACCCCTTCCAAGTATGGTGTTCGTGGCATTCCGACGTTGATGATTTTCAAGAACGGTGAGCCGGCTTCGGTGAAAATCGGCGCGCTGACCAAATCCAAACTGACGGAATGGGTAACGGGCGAGCTTTAACGCAACACCATTTTGCGAAATTAAAAAGCCCGCCCCGTTTAAATACGGCGGCGGGTTTTTGTTTCAGCCATTTTCCGCCAGCACACTGCCTGCCAGATAGAGCGAACCGCATATGAGAATGCGTCCGGTATCACCGCCGTTTTCAATAATGGCGCGAACGCCAGCGCCGACATCGGTGGCGACTTCGGCGTTGATGTGCAGCATATGTGCTGCCTCACACCCGGCTTCAGGCTCAAGCGTGTTTTCCTCGCCGGGCACGGCAACGGCGCGCAGGCCCGCCACCTTGCCCTCGAACGGTTTTAAAAACGTCAATGGATCGCGGGTGTTCAGGGCGCCGAACACCAGCCATACCGGTTTATCGCGCCAGCCGCGCAGATGGCGCGCCAGCGCACCAGCCGCCGCCGGGTTGTGCCCGCCATCGAGCCACAGTTCCCAGCCCTCGTCCATGCCAGTGGGCAGGCCAGCCACCAGCGGGCCTTTATCAAGGCGCTGCAGGCGACCTGGCCAGTGGACGGTTTTCAGCCCCAGCCGGATGGCGGCGTCAGGCAGCTCAAAGGTAGCGCGAAGCGCGCGTGCTGCCGCCACGGCAAGCCCGGCATTTTGCAGTTGATGCCGGCCCGAAAGCACCGGATGCGGCAGCTCCATGGCGACGCCTTCAACCATGAACGCCAGTGTGCCGTCTTTGGGCTGAGGGCGCATGAACCAGTCTGCCCCTTCGAACGCAAGCGGTGCGCCAACCGCTTCGGCATTTTTGCGCAAAACGCGTTCGACCTTTTTCGATGATTGGGCAGCGGAAAGACACGGCACGCCAGCCTTCATAATGGCGGCTTTTTCGCCAGCGATATCGCCAATATCGTCGCCCAGAAAATGCTGATGGTCGAGCGAAATGGGCGTGATCAACGTCAGCGCCGGTTGGTCAATCACGTTGGTGGCATCAAGGCGGCCACCAAGGCCGGTTTCCAGGATAACCACATCGGCGGGGGTTTCGCTGAACGCCAAAAACGCCGCCGCCGTGGTGATCTCAAAAAAGGTGATGGGCGCTCCGGCATTGGCCGCTTCGCAGCGCTGCAAAACACCGGCCAGCATTTCGTCGCTGATTTCACGGCTCGCCACAACGATGCGTTCGTTAAAACGAACAAGGTGCGGCGATGTATAAACGTGGGCGCTCAAGCCCGCCGCCTTGAATATGGCAACAAGAAACGCCGCCGTGGAGCCCTTACCGTTGGTGCCGGCAATATGCACCACGGGGGCAAGCTTGCGTTCGGGGTTGCCCAGCGCCGCCAGCAGGCGTTCGATGCGCTCTAGGTTGAGGTCGATAAGCTTGGGGTGGAGCGCCATGAGGCGATCCATGATGGCGCTGTTCGATTGGTTCATTTTAATCTTGCGCGGGCGATTCATCGGGCGGCAATAAAGCGCCATGGGGTATGGGCGAGGTAACAACGCCCTCCGGGGCATTGTCGCCACCAAGCGCCACCAATTCGGCCGGACGATCAGTGTTGCGTAACAGCGAAATAACGCGGATCAGTGTATCGCGAAGTTCCGAACGCTTGACCACCATGTCCAGCATGCCGTGCTCCAGCAGGTATTCTGATTTCTGGAAATCTTCCGGTAGCTCTTCGCGGATGGTTTGTTCAATCACGCGACGACCGGCAAAGCCGATAATGGCGCCAGGCTCGGCGATGGCGACATCCCCCAACATGGCGAACGATGCCGATACCCCGCCCGTGGTGGGGTCGGTCAGCACCGCGATATAGGGCAGACCCTGATCCTTCATCTCATCAATGGCGATGATGGTGCGCGGCAACTGCATCAGCGATATGGCACCTTCCTGCATACGCGCGCCGCCTGATGAACAAACGATAATCAATGCTGCATCCTGCACTTGGGCTAACCGCGCCGCGGTAACAATGCCCTCGCCCACGGCGGCCCCCATGGAACCGCCCATGAAATCAAAATTAAACGCTGCGGTGACCACGTTCATGCCGCCCATTTTTCCGTGGGCGACAACCAATGCATCTTTTTCGCCGGTCTTGTTCTGGTGTTCCTTCAGGCGGTCGGTGTATTTTTTTTGATCCTTGAACTTGAGCGGATCGGTAACAGGCACTTTCAACTCAACCGTCTGGTATTCGCCGCCGTCATACATCAATTCAAGGCGCTTCCTGACGCCGAACCGCAGGTGATGGCCGCAATGAGGGCAAACGTGCAGGTTGGCTTCCAACTCGCGATGGAACACCATCTGTTGGCACGCCGGGCACTGGCGCCACAGGTTTTCCGGGATCTCCTTACCGCCGCCGACCAGTTCCTTGAGCTTGGGGCGGACAAAGTCCTTAAGCCAGTTCATGCTTGCTGTTCCTTTTTAACCAAACAACTCAACGTGCGCCACGAACACCATCAGCCAGAGCGCGGGCCGTATCCAAAACATTTTTTACCAAACCCGGCTTGGCCTTGCCTTTTGCGTCCAGGTTGGCTTCCACCTGTTTAACCAGTGCCGAGCCTACCACCACCGCATCAGCAATGCGCGCCATATCGGCGGCACCTTCGGGCGTATTGATGCCAAAACCGACCGCAACCGGCAAGTCGGTCTGGGCCTTGATGCGTTTCACCGCCGCGCCCACTTCCCCGGTGTCGGCGGAACGCGTGCCCGTCACCCCGGTTATGGATACATAATAGACGAAGCCGGAAGCATTTTCCAAAACCCGCGCCAAGCGTGCATCCGTGGTGGTCGGTGCGGTCAGATAAATGAAGTTCAGCCCCACTTTCAGGGCCGGCAGGCAAAGCTCGGTTTCTTCTTCCGGTGGCAGGTCGACGATGATCAGGCCATCCACGCCCGCTTTTTTGGCATCGGTCAAAAAAGCATCGACGCCGTAAATATAGACCGGGTTGTAATACCCCATCAGGACAATGGGCGTTGTGTCGTCAGCTTTGCGAAATGCGCTCACCATGTCGAGCGTCTTGGCCAGCGTTTGGCCGGCGTTCAGTGCCCGCAACGAACTGGCCTGAATGGCCGGGCCATCGGCCATGGGGTCCGAAAACGGAATGCCGATTTCAATAAGGTCGGCACCGGCACCGGCCAGTCCTGAAAGTATTTCCTGCGATGTTTTTAAGTCCGGGTCACCCGCCGTCACAAAAGAAACAAACGCCGCGCGGCCTTCGCTTGCAAGCGCGGCGAAACGTTTGGTGATGCGGGTTTCTGGTTGCGGCGTGTTCATGCGCCCTGGCCCGTTGCCGCCTTAACGGTAGCGAGGTCTTTATCGCCGCGACCGGAAAGGTTCAACACCAACAAATTATCCTTGGGCAGCATCGGCGCCAGCTTTTCAACGTGGGCGATGGCGTGCGCGCTTTCCAGCGCCGGGATAATGCCTTCCAGCCGGGTCAGCAATTGAAAGGCGGATAACGCTTCATCATCGGTGATGGAAACATATTCAACGCGCCCCGCCTCGTGCAGCCATGAATGTTCCGGGCCGATACCGGGATAGTCCAGCCCGGCGGAAATGGAATGCGCTTCTTTTATCTGGCCGTCGTCGTCTTGCAGCAAATAGGTGCGGTTGCCGTGCAGCACACCGGGCGAGCCCGCCGAAAGCGAGGCTGCGTGTTCGCCGGTTTCCACGCCCTTGCCCGCCGCTTCAACGGCGACGATGCGGATATCGGGCTCATCAAGGAACGGGTGAAACAGGCCAATGGCGTTTGACCCACCGCCGATGCACGCCACCAAGGTGTCAGGCGCGCGGCCTTCGGCGGCCTGCATTTGTTCGCGCACTTCATTGCCGATAACGGTTTGAAAATTGCGCACCATTTCCGGATACGGGTGCGGGCCGGCGGCCGTGCCGATCAGGTAATAAGTGTCTTCGACGTTGGCGACCCAGTCGCGCATGGCTTCGTTCATGGCGTCTTTCAACGAACACGAACCAACCGTAACCGGCTTCACTTCCGCGCCTAGCATGTTCATGCGAAACACGTTCGGCGCCTGGCGTTCAATGTCCTTGGTGCCCATGTAAATGGTGCACGGAATGTTGAACAATGCGCACACCGTCGCCGTGGCCACACCGTGCTGTCCGGCGCCGGTTTCGGCAATTACGCGGCCCTTGCCCATACGCCGGGCCAGTAAAATCTGGCCGATGCAGTTGTTCACCTTGTGCGCACCCGTATGGTTGAGGTCTTCGCGCTTTAAAAAGATTTTCGCGCCACCCAGGTGTGCCGTCAGGCGTTCGGCAAAATACAGCGGGCTCGGCCGGCCCACATAATTGGCCAGGTAATAATCTATATCGCGGGCAAACGCAGGGTCGGCCTGGGCGGCTTTATAGGCCTGCTCCACTTCCAGCACCAACGGCATCAAGGTTTCGGCCACGAAGCGGCCGCCGAAAATGCCGAAATGGCCGTTTTCGTCGGGGCCGCCTTTATAGGTGTTGGGCGTGTCCGCCATGTTCGAGGCCTTCAACTTTCAAGGGGTTGAAACGAGGCCGGAAGGTAGCAGCGAAGGGCCTCGAAATCCACTGTTTTCAGGGTGTTCCTGTGCGCTAGAGGGCAGCGACCACACCCAGAAAACGGCTGATTTCGCTAGGGTTTTTGACCCCGGGTGCGTCCTCGACCCCTGATGAAACGTCAACCATCTCAGCCCCGCTTATGCGCACCGCATCGGCCACGTTGTCGGCATTTAAGCCACCGGCCACCATCCACGGCACGGCCCATGTTTTGTCGGCCAGCAACGTCCAGTCAAACGCCACGGCGTTGCCACCGGGACGGCTGGCGCCTGCGGGGGCGTGGCCGTCAAACATCAGACTATCGACAACGCCTTCAAATGCATGGGCGCGGGCAACGTCCTCGGCCGTGGAAATACCAACGGCCTTGATGACGGGAAGGTTTGATAGCGCCTTGATCTCGGTCACGCGTGCTGGCATTTCATTGCCATGCAGCTGCAACACATCCACCGGCAATGCACAAACCGCACGCACCAGTTCGTCATCAGGGTCGACCAGCAAGGCCACCTTTTGAACCCCAGCAGGTACCAGCGCCATCAAAGTCGCGGCCTCATCCGGCGTGATGTTGCGCGGCGACGGCTCAAAAAAGACAAAGCCAACCATGGCAGCACCCCCTTCGACGGCAGCCCTGACGGCGGCTTCGGTTTTCAGGCCGCATATTTTGGCTTGTATGGACATGGCTGGAGCGCCCTTACCTACTCGGCAATTTCATCGGCAATGCGCCGGGCGGCTTCGGCGGGGTCTTTGGCGTCGGTGATGGGGCGGCCAATAACCAAATAATCGGCGCCGAGGTCGATGGCATCACGTGGCGTAACCACGCGCTTCTGGTCGTTGGCCGATGCCCACTCGGGGCGGATACCCGGCACCACCAGCTTGAAAGCTTCACCCACCGCACCGCGCAGGGCGACCACTTCGCGGGCCGAACAGACCACACCGTCCAGCCCCGATGCCTTGGCCAGTTTGGCCAGGCGCAAGACTTGTTCCAGCGGTTCCACATCAATGCCCACCTCGGCAAGGTCGGGGCGTGCCATTGAGGTCAGCACGGTCACGGCGATAACCAGCGGGCGGTTTTCCGCTTCGTCTGCCGCTTTGGCGGCGGCTTCCATCATGGCGCGACCGCCGAGGCCGTGAACGTTGAGCATGAAAGGACTGAGCGCCGCTGCTGCGCGCACGGCCCCGGCCACGGTGTTGGGAATGTCATGGAACTTGAGGTCAAGAAACACCGGCATACCCAGCGCCACAATGCGCCTGACCCCTTCGGGCCCGGCGGCGGTGAACAGTTCCTTGCCGACCTTCATGCCGCCGACCAACCCCTTGAGCGTGCCGGCAAGGGCCACGGCGCGCTCGATATCAGGCGTGTCCAGCGCGGCAAAAATGCGGTCCGATGGGTTTGGTGTGCTCATGCCTACCTTTTTAACCCGCAAGGCCCGAGGCCTCAATGAAGCATTTGCGCTTGCGCGGTTTGCTCAGTGTGGTGGTGGCAGCTCACCAGCGTTCCGGGCGCGGGCAGGATCTTCGCTGGTCGCCGGATAGGGCGCCGGATGGGCGGCCTGCCCAAGGCGCTCTGATTTTTGTTTTTCCTCTGCAAGTTCACGGCGCAGAACCTCGGCCTCGTAGGCTTTGTCGCGGTAACGCCCGCGCACCTTGCCGCCAGCCCACCATGACGCCATGCCGCCAAGCGCGATGCCGGCCATTAATGCCGCCAGCACCGCTAGGTAGACGGGCATTTCAACCGTCAACGGGAAAGGCCACAGGTCAAGCGCCACGGCGCCACGGTTGTTTAGCGCAAACACCGCCACGACGATGATGACCGGTAACACGATTGACCAGGAAATAAGACGCCGCATCAGCGGAAATCCATTCTTGTGTGTTGGCGGGCGCGACGTTGCCGCCGACTCAACCGCCAGAATTATTAAGGCGTTCGCGCAATTGCTTGCCGGTCTTGAAATAGGGGATGAACTTGGCCGGCACATTAACCGCCGCGCCCGTGCGCGGGTTACGCCCGACGCGAGAGCCCCGTTCCTTCACCGAAAAGGCACCGAAGCCGCGCAGCTCCACGCGGTTGCCATCGGCCAACGCATCGGTGATTTCCTCAAAAATTGTGGTGACGATCCGCTCTACATCCCTGAGATAGAGATGCGGGTTGGCCTCAGCGAGGCGCTGGATCAGTTCCGATTTGGTCATGCGTACACCTCCTCTGAGCACCCCCTTGAAGCCGGAGGTTTTTTAACCGCCACTTGCAGCTGTGGCGTGTCGTTAAACAATGGCCTCAATACCTTACCCAATGTCTTACTCAGTGCCTTGGGGTATGGGACCTAGAGATTAGGGTGCCAAACCGAGAGCAGCCCGTCAAGTTTAAGTCGTTCAGAAAACAGCGCTTTTCCCGTCAGGCCCAAGAATCGCTGGAATAGGTCAGCTTTCGGGTAGTCGGGCTTGACCGTCCGCGCCGGTAAATCGGCAGCAATGGCCTTGTTTTCCGTAAGCCATTGGCGGGCCTCGCGTTCGCCGCCGATGGCATCGATCAGGCCGTTTTCTACTGCCTGGCGACCGGTAAAGATGCGCCCGTCGGCAAGCGCCTTAACCTGAGGCTCATCGAGCTGGCGACGGCTTGAGACCATGCGCTTGAACATGGCGTGCATTTCCAAAATGGTATCGCGGATTGCCTCTCGCGCGGCGTCGGAAAACGGCTCCATGGGGTTGGGCTGGGCCTTCAGGGGGCTGCTTTTGACGATCTCGGGCTTGATGCCGATTTTTTCCATGAGGCCCGTCACATCAGCCGTTTGCATCAACACGCCGATGGAGCCCGTAACCGTGCCTTCGCGGGCGAAAATTTGCCCCGTTCCCAGCGCTGCCATATAGGCCGCAGACGTGGCGGTGGAGCCCATGACGGCCACCACCGGTTTTTCATCATTCAGCTCACGAATGCCGAGGAACAGCTCTTCACCGCCGACCACGGTGCCACCGGGGCTGTCGATGAACACCATCACCGCTTTGATGTTGTCGTTATCCTTTAGCTCAACCAACAGGTCGTCACGCCAGCGATCCTGAACGATGATGCCATCCACATAAAGCTTGGCCACCCGGTCACCGGCGATGGGGCTTTCATCACCGGCAAAGCGCGACAGCGCCACCGCCACCAGTGCGGTTGCCGCAACAACGGTGGCAACGCGCCACACCACAACCGAACGCCTGAGGCGTCGGCGGTCCATGTATGCTTCGGTTTGCAAGCTCATGGCAAAAGCATACCACATTGGCGGAAAAAGAAACGCCGATGAATCCAATACCGGGGGCGGCTCAAGGGCAAAAAGAAACGCCCCCGAAGGCCTATTGGGCCGCTCGAGGGCGTTTTTTCTATGCCGTGCCTAAAGGGGTGTTTAGTCGTCCTTCTTGGCAGCGGCTTTTTTCTTCGTAGCCGTTTTCTTTGCGGCGGTTTTCTTGACGGCGGTTTTCTTAGCCGCCGCTTTCTTGGTGGCGGCTTTCTTCTTCACCGCAGGTTTCTTTTCTTCCTGGTCGGCTTTAGCGGCTTTTTCATCGCCGCCGTCGCCATCGTCAGAAGTGGCTTTCTTTTCCTGAAGCGCGGCGCCCAGAATATCACCCAACGAAGCGCCGGATGCACTGGAGCCAAAGTCGGCCATGGCCTTCTTTTCTTCCTGTGCCTCAAGCGCCTTGACGGAAAGCGTCAGCTTGCGGGCTTTCTCATCGATGTTGGTAATCTTGGCGTCGACCTTTTCACCAGCGGCGAAACGGTCGGGGCGCTGTTCGGAACGTTCACGCGACAGTTCAGCCTTACGGATAAAGCCGATCATGCCTTCGCCGACGGAAACCTCGACACCACCATCATTAATGGCGGTAACGGTGCAGGTCACAACGACACCCTTCTTAAGGCCAGACTTACCGGACTCAAAGGGATCAGCGGTGAGCTGTTTGATGCCCAGTGAAATGCGTTCCTTGTTGACGTCAACGTCAAGAACCTTGGCTTTAACCATTTCGCCTTTCTTGAAGTCCTTGATGGCTTCTTCGCCGGTCTTTTCCCAAGAAAGGTCAGAAAGGTGAACCATGCCGTCAATTTCCTCGGTCAGGCCAACGAACAAACCGAACTCGGTGATGTTCTTGATTTCGCCTTCGATCTCGGAGCCAGAGGTGTGCGTGGCAAGGAAGCTGTCCCACGGGTTGTCGCCACACTGCTTGAGGCCAAGCGAAATACGGCGCTTTTCAGGGTCCACATCCAGCACCATGACTTCGACTTCCTGGGAAGTTGAAACCAGCTTGCCGGGGTGGACATTTTTCTTGGTCCAGCTCATTTCAGAAACATGGACCAGGCCTTCGACGCCGGCCTCCAGTTCAACAAACGCGCCGTAATCGGTAATGTTGGTCACGCGGCCTTTAAGCTGGGTCTTAAGCGGATAGCGTTCTTCAACACCCTTCCACGGGTCTTCTTCAAGCTGCTTCATGCCAAGCGAAATACGCTGGGTTTCGGCGTTGAAACGAACCACCTTCACCTTGACCGTCTGGCCAACCTGAAGGGCTTCGGACGGATGGTTGATGCGCTTCCATGCAATGTCGGTAACGTGCAACAGGCCGTCAACGCCACCAAGATCAACAAACGCACCGTAATCGGTGATGTTCTTGACCACACCCTCAATTTCGTCGCCTTCCTTGAGTTGGCCGATCAGTTCCGAGCGCGCTTCGGCGCGGGTGTCTTCGAGAACGGCGCGGCGCGAAACCACGATGTTGTTGCGCGCACGATCCATTTTCAAAATCTGGAACGGCTGCGGCGTGCCCATCAACGGGCCGATATCGCGCACCGGGCGGATATCCACCTGGCTGCCGGGAAGGAACGCAACCGCACCGTCGAGATCGACGATGAAGCCACCCTTGACGCGGCCAAAGATGGTGCCGTTGACGCGCTCGCCCTTATTGTGAAGTTTTTCAAGCGCTGTCCAAGATTCTTCGCGGCGCGCTTTTTCACGGCTCAGGCGAATAAGGCCATCGCGGTCTTCGAAGCGTTCGACAAACACGTCGACTTCGTCGCCAGCGTTAATCGGCCCGACTTCGGTGCCAATGCCAAATTCTTTTAAGGGGATCCGGCCTTCGGATTTGAGGCCGACATCTACGAGAACCGCGTCATCATCAACCTTGAGAACGATACCGGTTACAACGCTGCCTTCAAAAAGGGCTTGTTGGGTCAGGGATTCTTCAAACAGGTCCGCAAAATTTTCATTAGCCATAAAAGTTCAGTCCTTGTGTTTTTCTTTTCATGCCTGCCGGTTGTATCCAGCGGTCTTTAAACGATTGTCAAACCCCACAAGCATTTTTGCCCGCGGGAGCGAAACCAAAACCGGAAGCTTTAAGAAAAAAAAGCCGGGCTCAGGTGATGTTCTTGGATCGAATGAAGTCCAGCGCCATATCGAAAGCCTGATCGGCATCCAGTTCGCTGGTATCGAGGCAAAGGGCATCTTCGGCCGCTGCCAGGGGCGATGCCGAACGGCCTTGGTCGCGGGCATCGCGTTCCTTCATGTCCTCCAGAACGCGGGCATATATAGCCTCATGCCCGCGCTCTAGCAACTCTTTATGGCGCCGCTTGGCCCGAACCTCGACCGACGCCGTCACGAACAGCTTGGCCGTAGCCTCGGGGCACACGGTGGTGCCAATATCGCGACCATCGAGGATGGCCCCGCAGGCCGCGCTGCCGTCACCCAGGGCGGGTGGGTTTTTGGCAAAATCTCTTTGAAAATCAAGCAGTTGAGCGCGAACCTCGGGAATGACGGCCACTTTTGACGCCCCTTGGGCGGCCTCATCAAGGCGCAAACCCGGATTAGTGAGATCAGCCGGGGCCAGAGCCCGGGCGGCGGCCAGTCCGGCAACCGGATCAGATGGGTCGGCGCCCCCGGCCACCACGGCCCAGCCAACGGCGCGATAAAGCAGGCCGGTGTCCAGCTTGGCCAGCCCCAGGGTGTCGGCCAGGCGGCCCGCCAGCGTGCCCTTGCCGGCGGCGGCAGGGCCGTCAATGGCGATGACCATCAGGGCGGGCGTTGGGGTGTTATTCAAAAGGGTTCTCCTTGGGTGTGGGTGCGGGTTCAGGTTATGGCGGCGCCGAGGCCGGCCAACAGAGGGCCAAAGCCGGGGAAACTGGTCTCGATGGGGGTGGCGTCATCCACCGTGATGGGCTTAGCGGCCACCAGACCCAGCACCAGAAAAGCCATGGCGATACGGTGGTCCAGATTTGTGGCAATGGTGGCACCGCCGGGCACAAGCTGGCCGCCGGTGCCGGTCACCTCCAGCCAGTCGTCACCGGCCTGCACCGCAACGCCCGAGGCCGCCAGCCCCTCGACCATAGCCGCCAGGCGGTCGCTTTCCTTGACCCGCAGTTCGCCCAAGCCCTCCATGCGCGTGGTGCCGTTGGCCATGGCGGCGGCAACGGCGAGGACCGGGTATTCGTCGATCATCGCTGGTGCGCGGCCCGGCGGCACGGTGACGGCATTAAGTGGTGACGCCTTGATGTGTCTGATGTGTAAGTCCGCCACCGCCTCGCCGGCTTCGGTGCGGTGGTTTTTCATTTCAATGCTGGCGCCCATCTCAACCAGCGTTTCAACAATGCCGTTGCGCAAGGGGTTCACCCCCACGCCCTCAAGCGTAACGTCGGACCCCGCCACCACAAGGGCGGCCACCATGGGGAAGGCAGCAGACGAAATATCACCGGGCACGACAAGGTCGCGCGCTACCAGTTCCGGCTGGCCCGTAAGGGTGATACGGCGCCCGCCATCGGGTGTTTCGCTGAGCACAACGTCGGCCCCGAAATGGGTGAGCATATTTTCCGTATGGTCGCGCGTCGGTTCGGTTTCGATGACCACCGTTTCGCCCGGCGCCGAAAGCCCGGCCAGCAATACGGCCGACTTCACCTGCGCCGAGGGCACCGGAAGTTCGTATTCAATCGGCAGTGGCTCAGCCAGGCCGGTGATGCTCAGCGGCAGGCGGCCACCTTCGGCGGCGTCCACCCCGGCACCCATTTGTTGCAGCGGGTCGGTGACCCGGCCCATGGGGCGCCTTGATAGCGAAGCGTCGCCCTTAAACGTGGCACCAAACGGGTGGCCTGCAACCACCCCCATCAACAGCCGGGCCGCGGTGCCAGCGTTGCCCATATCCAGCGCGCTCGTAGGCTTACAAAGGCCGCCAAGGCCAACGCCGCAAACCCGCCACGTATCACCCTCGCGTTTTACATCCACGCCCATGGCACCCAGCGCCGCCGCCGTGGCCAAGACGTCTTCGCCTTCCAGCAGACCGGTGATACGGGTTTCGCCGACGGCCAGGGCCGATAGCATCAAGGCGCGGTGCGATATGGATTTATCGCCCGGCACACGAACGCTACCGCCAAGCGGGCGGGTGCTGGCGCTGTGCGAACGGGCGGGCCGCTCAGCAGTTGATTTGGGTGTTGCGGCCACGGGCAGAATTAATCCTTGCTCTACTTGAACTTTGTGCGAACCTTATCCTCAACGATGGCGGCGTCTAGGGAAAGGCGTTTTTTTCCTTTTGACAGAAGGCGCGGTTCATGGCAATTGGCGATAAAAGCAAGTTGGCCTTAATGGCCATGATTAGACGGAGGCCACCACGTGGGTAAACCAAAACTCGGTGACAAGCACACCTGCTTAAACTGCGAAGCGCGTTTTTTTGACCTTGGCAACAACCCGGCCGTATGCCCGAAATGCGGCACGGAATTGGTGATTGAAAAAGCCAAAAAATCCCGGGCGGCCATCAAGGAAGCCGAAGAAACAGCAGCCGAGCCGGAAGAAGTAAAAAACAAAGACAAAGACGAAGACGATGACGACATCGACCTAGACGATGTGGACGTTGATCTGGATGATGATGACGACGATGATGATGACGATCTCGACGATGACGAGGATGAAGGCCTGATCGAGGATGCCTCAGACCTGGTTGGCGGTGATGAGGACGGCGTATCGGAGGTTCTGGTGCACGTCGACGAGACGCCAAAGGACAGCTAAATCCCCCGCACCAGTCCGGTTCCGGTTCAGCCTATATGCCCTTTTTTTGTTTTTCGCTTGCGCTGGCGGGCCCGCTTTATTAAGTTCCGCGCGTCCGCCCGCTTTCGCACGCACTTCGCCGGGTGGCACAATTTCCCCTTTTGGGGCCGTAGCTCAGTTGGGAGAGCGCTTGCATGGCATGCAAGAGGTCGTCGGTTCGATTCCGTCCGGCTCCACCATATTAAAAAGGCCACTGCTTTAGCAGTGGCCTTTATGGTGACAAGAACGCGCCATCCGGCGCGGGCCCTGTTCGGGCCAGTTGTCTAAATAACGGTGACAAGAACGCGGGCTTATCTAATTGCGCACGGGGCTAACGCCCCTTCGCGAATAGGCGGCGCGGGCCCTGTTCGGGCCAGTTGTCTAAATAATGGTGACAAGAACGCGGGCCTATCTAATTGCGCACGGGCTATCGCCGCTTCGCGGTTAGCTCTCATTCAGCCCACAAGCCATTTCAACACAGCACACTAAGTGCGCCCGGGCAAAGCGTAAAGGTTGCCGGCGTCATGCCAAAGGCATCGCCATCAATTTCCACTTCGCATTCAGGCTCTGAGCTGATGGTGGCTTCCGGGGCAGAAAAGAAGTCAAACCCCGGCTCGTTGATGTGGCGCCCGGCGGCAATTTTTGGCAACACGCCAAATAACATATTTAATTTTGGACGGTCCGGGACGACGGTAACCATCATTTTTCCGTCGTCAAAGCGGGCGCCGGGCGCAATGCGCACTGCACCACCGCCAGCGGTTTCGATAGAAGCAAACAGCACGGTCCATTTTTTGGCCCGAAAGGAACGGCCTTCATCATCGCTTGGGCAAACGAAAGACATTACCGGTGAACGGTGAATCCATAGTTTTAGAAAAATGGCGACGTTGTAAGCGGCCCTGCCGCCCAACAGGCGCTTCATCAGCGGTGTGGCAAAGGCGGCGGTGGAAAAGCCCGCGTTGGCAAACATCATGGCGTAACGTCGTGCCGGCAGGCCACCGTTGATGCAGTCCACGCGCAGCAGGTCATAGGGTCGGGCGCGACCCGCCTTTAATACGGCCACGGCCTGTTCCAGGCTGTCGATGGAAAGGGTGCGGGCTGTATCGTTTCCCGCGCCGGTCGGCACCAGGGCCAACCGGGGGGCCGTTTGGCCGGGCCTGGGTTCGTTGTGTTTGTCGATGGCATCCATGATGCCCGACGCCACCTCACCGGCTGTACCGTCGCCGCCGACGGCGACCAGTGTGTCAAAGTCGTGGGCATCACAAGCGATGGCCCGGGCATGGCCGGGCCCGGAGGTCATGACAATGTTTTGCGGTGGAATTTCATCGGCGAACAGGGTCTGGAACCGTTTCCAGGTTTGTGGCGTTGAGCCGCCGCCGGCTGTTGGGTTGACGATAAAAAGGGTGCGCTGCATAGCCACCAACCCCCGCTTCAGGACGTTCCGAGCGGAATGCTTTTCGGCAGTTCAACCCAGAACGTGGTGCCTTCACCCGGCTTACTTTCAAAGCCGATGCTGCCGTTCATGCGCAGCACCAGGTCGCGCGTAATGGTCAGGCCGATGCCGGTGCCTTCAACTGGCCCCGATTCGCGGCCCAGCCGGTTAAAGGCCTGGAACACGCTGCCTTGCTGATCGGCTGGAATACCACGACCGTTGTCTGATATTTCAATGCGCATATTGGTTTCCAGTGAGCAAACGCAGTTCACCTTCACCCAGCCGCCATCGTTGTTGTATTTAATGGCGTTGCTTAGCAGGTTCAGCAGCACCTGGCGCAACCGCACCGGGTCTGCCACGACGAGGCAGTTGCAGGTTTCAGGGCCGTCAAATCCAAGGGTGACATTTTTCGCAATGGCGCGATCTTCAATAAGCCGAATGGCTTCCACAATGGCGTCATCAACAGCCATGTCATCCAGCTCAAGGTCAACAACGCCACTTTCGATTTTGGAAAGTTCCAGCACATCGTTGATGAGGTCCAGAAGATGGTGCGCACTTTGCAGAATGTAGCCCGTATATTCCTTTTGATTTTCGTTCAGCTCTTCCTTCGGATTATGGACCATCATTTCGCCAAAGCCGATGATGGCGTTCATTGGTGTGCGCAACTCGTGGCTCATGGAAGACAAAAATTCAGACTTCGCCCGGTTGGCGCCTTCGGCGGCCTCCATGGCGCGGATTGTTTCGGCGCGCGAGGAAGCCAGTTGGTCGCTTTTTTTGCGGGCATGGTTTTGCACAAAGGCCAGCACCCAGATGGCAATGACGGAAAAGATGTGGTTGACCTCCATTATCCATCTTGATTCCGATCCCATGGCGCCATGGGTGTCGTTCGGGCCCATCAGGAAGACATGCGTGAGCACGATGAAGATGGTGGAAACGCCCGCCAGGAGAAAAATATAATAGCGGTGTGGGTACCACCAGCCCAGCAGCACCACGCCAATGAACAGCACGCCGCCCGCCGCATCACCCGGCAGCAACAAGTCGATGTAAAAAAAAGCTCCAGCCAGCACGACGGTAAATATCGCCAATACCGGGCTGGGCAGCTTGAGAGCTCCCATTGAGCATAACCCCTCTGGTGCCTTGTTTTTTTAGGCTGGCACCGCTTTTGCTGAATTTGAACCATGTTGGGCGCGGCCACAAGGCGTTTTTCGGGCCCTGCTGAGGACTGGCCACTGCATTAGCAGCAGTTGACAAACTGGCCGCACAAGCCCAGATAATGGCCATGCAACTGCACAAAACGGTGCCAATCAGGGCCTTTTTGGGCAACTGTCGGGGCGCTTTCGTCAAGACCCGGACAACCAGTGTATTTAGCCACGACGGACTTGCTCAACCGGAGGAGGACGCCAGCCATGTCTCGCGATAGCGGATTTAACAGCCCCTTCCTGCTGGGCTTCGACCACCTGGAACGTGTTCTGGATCGTGCCGCCAAGGCATCGGCCGAAGGCTACCCGCCCTACAACATCGAACAGACGGCCGAAAACCGTCTGCGCATTTCGCTGGCCGTGGCCGGGTTCGCCATGAGTGAGCTGGCGGTAACGGTTGAAGACAGCCAGCTGGTGGTGCGCGGCAAGGCCACCGCGTGCGATGAAGAGCGCCTGTTCATTCACCGTGGCATCGCTAAGCGCCAGTTCCAGCGCACCTTTTTGCTGGCCGAAGGCATTGAGATTAAGGGCGCGGCCATCGACAACGGCCTGTTGCATATCGACCTGGAACGCCCCCTGGTCGAGCCCGAGGTGCGCACCATCGAGATTCGTAAATCGCACGAAACGCCAGCCATAGGCACCGATGCACGCACCGGGGCGGGCCATGACAAAACCATCGATATAGAGGC
>CBFCYL010000003.1:0-87889 GCA_965602455.1 uncultured Thalassospiraceae bacterium
CTTTGGATATTCTTCGTTAAACACCTCTACCATACGGTTAAGAGCTGATTCTTCCCCAATAGAATTTCTTAATCTATAAAACATCCCATCTGTTTCCCAGTCTTGACATGAATGATCGTGGCGTTTGTCACCAGCTGTGAATTTAAATCTGAATTCAAATGGGCAGGGATTTAAGGCCTTGAGCGCTTCGTCAAATAATGACCCTTGGCTAGCGGCCTGCTCATAAAGCATTTTTTCTTTTTTTATTTGCTCTTTAGTTTTTTCTTTCCATGAAAAGAAAGTATTAGTAGGGCGTATCAGGCAAAGGGAGCTATTGCTGGTCCTAGCATCCGGTAAAGCTTCTATTATTAGCCGCGAAAGGAAACTGCTTCGTTCTGATTTTTTAATTGAACCGACTGTTTTTATGGATTCTTCATTAACCCTACGACTTTCCCATCGTTGGTCATCGGATGGCAGCCGCCAATCGTACTCAATCCAATCCCATCGCTTGAAACCAGTATCTAATCGTCGGTACTTAATGGGATAAAGGCGTCTCCACTCATCCGTTTCAGTTATGCCGGCACAGCAAACTGTTTCACCATATTTTTCACCTACTTGTGGACGTGCCTTCACGAGCACGAGAACCTTTTCGTGACCCTCTTTTTCCAGCATCTGAAGCCAGCCCCTCTCTAACGCCTAGGTGCCTCACCTTAACACCAATAATAGAAGAAATAGAGTCTGCTACATAACTGCGGTGGCAAAAATTATGATCACGCTCATAACAGAGAAGGCAGGAGCTGTTTGCTTGAGACAACGAAACGGCCCTTTCTAAGTCTGCTTTAGCCACTTCAGATTTCATGTGCTTAAGGAAAATTTTCTCGAATTTTCCATATGCCCCAGCCCGCGCGGCGATACGTCCCTCTTTTGGGTCACCTAAACCCCTTAAATGAACATACTCAATGCCAACTTTTTCAAGGGCTTCTCTCAGTGCATTTTTTGCAAACCCCTTCCTTCGTGACATGGGTAGCTCCCGCACGTCGATAATTGTTTGAATGTTTGCTTCTATAAGTGTGGCTACGAAGTCCTCAAGTGAGGCACCTTCATAGCCAATCGTTGAAATGCGAGCCATTGAATGTCCTGTCCTTCCTCAGCTTTAAATAATAATGAATCCCAAAAGATTAGGAAATTCTTACTTACTAGGAATGAAACATGGATATTAGGAATTATATCATAACAGATGGAACTAATCATCATCCCGGTCATCATCCCGGTCGTCATCCCGCTCGCCACCATCGCCGCCCCAGCCGCCGTTCAGGCTATAACCGCCTTGCACGCCACCGCCTGAAACCCCTGACCCACCGGGGCCGGTTTTGGCAACAAGGCCGAGCGCCAGAATCATCAGCAGCGCACAGGTCGCCATAAAAGCGGCAAAGACCTCCCCGGAGGCGTTATGCGGGCCTTGTGGACTGTGGTCGTTCATGGGGGTTATTCCCTGATTTCTGGACTTTCATACCCAGAGGGAATATAGCGGGCTGGAAGCGATTGCAAAAGGAAACCTCATGACGGCCATTAACACCCTCGATGCCGCTGTTCTGGCCTGGTTTGCGGCCTGCTGGGTCGGCTATACGTTTTTTGCCGACCACATCAAACGCGAAGGCCACACACTGCTGACCGTCATGCGCGATAAACGCGAAATGTGGATGCGCCGCATGCTGTCCCGGGAAAACCGCATCGTCGACACCACCATTACCGCGACCCTGATGCGCAGCGTTTCGTTGTTTGCCTCAACCACCATCTTTATTCTTGCCGGTCTGATTGCTATTTTAGGCGCCGTCGACAAGGCGCGCGCCCTGGTTCAGGAAATACCCTTTGCCGAAACCGCAACCCAGACGCAGTGGGAAATCAAGATTTTGCTGCTGTTGGTCATTTTCATATATGCGTTTTTCAAGTTTGCATGGGCGTTGCGCCAGTTCAATTATGCCATCGTGCTGATCGGTTCCGCCCCACCACCAGAAGAAGCCGAAACCGAAAACGCGCTGATCCATGCGCGCGAAAGTGCGGAAGTTATCACGCTGGCCGTGCTTAACTTCAACCGCGGCCTCAGGGCGTATTATTTTGGCCTGGCGACGTTGAGCTGGTTCATTCACCCGGTATTGTTCGCCATTTCCACCATGTGGGTGGTGGGGGTCCTGTACCGCCGTGAATTCATGTCCAAGACCTTGCAGCACCTCTCAAGGGTGCCGGTTGCAAACCTCAAGGATTGAGTAATCCCGAAACGGCACCATATTGACCATATGAAACTTGAAATCCCAACCTTAGACGAAACCAAAACGCCCGCCCAGACTCGCATCGCGGTCGCCATGTCGGGCGGGGTGGACTCATCCGTTGCCGCTGCCCTGCTGAAGGAGCAGGGCTATGACGTTATCGGCATCACCATGCAGCTTTACGACCATGGCGCCGCCATTTCAAAACCCGGAACGTGTTGTGCCGGGCGCGATATCCAGGATGCCCGGCGCGTCGCCGACGGACTGGATATTCCCCATTATGTGCTGGATTTTGAAAGCCGTTTCCGCGAAGCGGTAATGGAGCCTTTTGCGGATGCCTACCGGGCCGGGGAAACGCCCATTCCGTGTGTGGCGTGCAATGACACCATCAAGTTTGGCGACCTGCTGGCGCGCGCCGATGAACTGGGCTGCGATGCGCTGGTCACCGGCCATTATGTGCGCCGCGGCCAAGGTGATGGCGGCGGTGCGCAATTGCTGAAAGGTGGCGATGATGGCCGCGACCAAAGCTATTTCCTGTTTTCAACGCCCCGCGCGGCGCTGGAAAAACTGTGGTTTCCACTGGGCGCCGCTACCAAGGATGAAACGCGCAGTGAGGCCAAACGCTTAGGCCTTTCTGTTGCCGCCAAGCCCGACAGCCAGGATATTTGTTTTGTGCCCGAGGGGCGTTACCGCGACGTGGTGGAAAAAATAAAACCTGGCGCCGATGAGCCCGGCGACATTGTCGACACAGACGGCAAGGTGCTGGGCCGTCACGACGGCATCATCGGTTTCACCGTCGGCCAACGCAAGGGCATCGGCATCAGCGCGCCGGATCCGTTGTATGTTATTCGCGTCGACGCCGCGAGCCGCCGCGTGGTGGTTGGCCCGCGCCGGGCATTGGCGCGCGACGAGCTGAACGTTCGCAATATTAATTGGCTGGGCGATGGTGAAACCCCGCCGGTGGACGGTTTTGATTGCACGGTCAAGCTGCGCTCGGCACAGCCGCCCGTTGCGGCCACCGTGCAGCCGCTGGGTGATGGCCGCGCCCGGGTAACGCTGGGCGAGCCTTTTGACGGGGTGGCCCCGGGCCAGGCCTGCGTGTTTTACCGCGGAGACCGCCTTTTGGGCGGCGGCTGGATTGAGCCTTTCGCCTGACTTAAGGCGCGGTGGTAATAGTGGCTGCGGCAAGGTCTACGGCGTCTCCGCTTTGCTCCAGTGTTTCCAGTGCCTTTGTGGCCTCCTGCTGGCGACGCCACATGGCGGCATAAAGGCTGTTTTGGGACAACAGGCTTTCGTGGGTACCGCGCTCCTGAATATGGCCTTCGCCCAACACCAGTATTTCATCGGCATCAACCACGGTCGAAAGCCGGTGCGCCACCACCAAGGTGGTATGACCTGCGGAAACCTGGGCCAGCGAAGCCTGTATTTCTTTTTCCGTGTGTGTATCCAGCGCCGATGTGGCCTCGTCAAACACCAGAATCTTCGGTCGTTTCAAAATGGTCCGGGCAATGGCAACGCGCTGCTTTTCACCACCCGAAAGCTTGAGCCCGCGTTCGCCGACGATGGTCTGGTAGCCATCGGGAAGGCTCATGACAAAATCATGGATCTGGGCCAGCCGCGCCGCTTCTTCAATTTCCGCCGGGCTGGCATCGGGCCGGCCGTAGGCGACGTTGTAGTAGATGGTATCGTTAAACAAGACGGTATCCTGAGGAACGATACCGATGGCACTGCGCAGCGAGTGCTGGCTAACGGCGCGGATATCCTGGCCATCGATGGTGATGGCGCCGCCATCGACATCGTAAAAGCGGAAAATGAGCCTTGAAAGGGTGGATTTGCCTGCCCCGCTGGCACCAACCACTGCCACTTTGCGCCCGGCGGGAACGGTAAATGAAACGCCAGTAAGCACCTGACGGCGCGGATCATAGGAAAAATCGACATTGTTGAAACAGACTTCGCCGCCGCTTACGTCAAGCGCCGGGGCATCGGCTTGGTCGCGCACCGCTTCTTGTTCACTCAACAGTGAAAACATGGCCTCCATATCGACAAGTGAATGGCGGACTTCGCGATAGACCGAACCGAGAAAGTTCAACGGCAGGTAAAGTTGTAGCAAATAGGTATTCACCAGCACAAAATCACCAATGGTCATGGCACCGGAGGAAACCCCCTTGGCCGCCATAATCATCACCCATGTCACGCCAACGGCAATAATGGCGCCCTGACCGGTATTGAGCAGCGAAAGCGACAGCTTGCTTTTGATGGCTGCAGTTTCATACCCGGCCAGCGCCGCATCGAAGCGCCGGGCTTCGTGGTCTTCGTTGCCGAAGTATTTAACGGTTTCGTAGTTCAGCAGTGAATCGATGGCCTTGGTGTGGGCGGTCGAATCGTTTTCGTTCATCTGGCGGCGAAAGCGGTTGCGCCATTCGGTGATGGATAACGTCCAGGCGATATAAACGGCGATGGTGATCATGGTGGCGGCGGCAAACCAGACGTCCAGCAGGGCCCATAACAGTACCGCAACCATAATAATTTCCAGTATGGTCGGCGCGATGTTGAACAACACCACGCGCAGCACAAATTCAATGCCCTGTGTGCCGCGTTCGATGGCACGGCTGAGACCGCCGGTCTGGCGGTCGAGGTGAAAGCCCAGCGAAAGTCGGTGCAGGTGCTGGAAGGTTTTCAGCGCCGCCTCGCGGATGGCGAACTGGCCGACACGGGCAAAAATAGCGGCTTGCAGCTCGCGAAAGGCCAGCGAAAGGATGCGCACCAGCCCATAGGCCAGCAACAGCCCCACCGGCACGGCGGCCCAGCCAACGGCTGCCATGGCTTCGGTGGGCCGGTCTGCGGGCAGGGAAAGCGCATCAACCGCATATTTCAGGAGCAGCGGCACCAGCACGGTCAGCACCTTGGCCGCCACCAGCAGCCCCAGGGAGATGACCACGCGCGACTTCAGGTCGCCCCGGCCCCGAGGCCACAAATAGGGCATCAGCGCGGCCATCGCACCCATGCCGCCATCCCCGGCGTTTTGGGTGGCATTTTCGGGCGATGTCGGGCGGCGGTCTCGCATGGCTGGTGCATTCCTGTGTTTGGGCGCGGGTGTCTTGCAAAAAATGGCCCCGGGCGTGCTTTTACGCTCGCCTCAGGCCCGATATCAGCGACGGCCCAAGCGGCTGCCGGACTGCAGGTTGGTTGTAGCGTATATGGGGATTATTTTCGAGCCGGGCCAGCGGTCGCGCTTTAGCCCGTCAGACGGCTTTGGCGTTGGTCTCGTCGAGGGTGGCGCTTAGCGCCAAAACGGCATCCACGGCCAGGTTTGCCCGGCTGTGGACGGCCTCGGATTCCATCGGGATATGCAGGGTCATCTCGCTCAGCGCGGCCTTGGCAATCTCGGCCTGCTTGCGAATAATCAACAGTTTTTGTGTTTCGTTCATTGTTGGTGCCCCCTTGAAACGAGAGCATAAACAGGAGAAACCACAGGTCAAAAGATTCTCTTATGGCCCGCCTGTGGAAGGTGGGGATAACCTTGAAAAGACGCTGGTTTTAGACATTGTTAGGAATGCGGAACATGACCACGGTGGCATCAATACGCGCCTATTTGCGCGAATCGAACAAGCCACTTCGAAGTGTTGCCGTGTGACCTTGCGGATGCCGAAACCCATGTGTTCACCGCCAAGCCCCTAGGGGGTAGCGCCAATAATTGATGAGGACGAAACGAGCATGCTTGAAAAGGTTCCGAAGGGAATGTGGGTGGTGTGGCTGCTCGTGCCGACGCTGGCCATTTACCTGATCATGGTTTTGGGCACGCTGGCGCACCTGCGCGCGATATCCGGTGGCCTTGAGCCTTTTGATCTCCGCCCCATGGGTTACGATTTTGAACAGGCGCATGCACTGCTAAGCGCACTGGGCGCGGATGGCAGGTGGTATTACCTTTGGCGTCAGATTCCACTGGATATGGTCTACCCCGGATTTTATGTAACTTCATTTGTTGCGCTATGGTTGTGGATTTCAAGCAAGGTGGGGTTTTCTTCCCCAGCACGGCTGTGGGCCGGGGTGATAATGGCCGCAGGGGCGGGGGTATTTGATTACGCGGAAAACATTGCGGTCATAACCATGATCAGCCGTTATCCTGATTTTGGCACGGGGCTGGTTATGGCAGCAAGCATAGCCACGATTGCAAAATCGGCTTTCACCACGGTTCTGTTTACCGCCCTTATGGTTCTTGGCGGTATTGCCGGGTGGCGCGCCATCAAGAAAAAGGCCCGCTAATGCGGGCCTTTGATATGCTCAAGACGAAACTTTCTAACCCGTGCGCTGGATCAGGTGCCGGGGGTCTGGGGGTGTCCCCCGCAATAAAAGGTTTCACCAGCCCCGGTACGCGGGTCTCAGCCCGTGCGCTGGATCAGGTGAAACCCGAACTCGGTTTCCACCACATCCGAAGTTTCGCCGACATCCATAGCGAAGGCGGCGTCCTCGAACGCCTTGACCATCTGGCCCGGGCCAAAGGTGCCCAACGCGCCACCACTCTGGCCGGAAGGGCAATCGGAGTGCTCACCCGCCAGATCAGCGAAATCGGCACCGCCGGCAAGTTGGTCCTTAAGCTCGGCAATCAGCGTTTCGGCATCTTCCTTTGAACGGTCCGCAGATGAGCGCATGGAGCCGTCATACATTAACAGGATGTGCGAACACGACACGTTATCAGGCATAGATAAATCTCCTTGGATAGCAACTTTAGCTCAGGGTTGAATTTGCCAGCTGCCGTCCGGCTGGCGACAGGCCCTGCCGTAGGCGGTTTCGCGCTGACCATCGACATAGATGGTGGTTTCGTATTCGCGGCAGTCCTCGCCCTGGGAGCTTCGATAGGTGCTGGTCGGCGTGAAGGTGCCGGAGTTTCCGCTATCGGGGTTTTGCCACGATGTCATGGTGCCGGTGCGGGTGGTTTCAAGGCCGTAATGGGCCGTGTTCTCGGAAATTCGCCGGTCGTTTTCGTCCATGGATTTACCGATCTGTCCGCCGATCATGGCACCACCGAGCGCGCCGACAATGATACCGGCGGTTCGGCCCTTGCCCTTGCCGATCTTGCTGCCGGCAACACCGCCGAGCACACCACCGAGCAGGGTGCCAACGGTGCCCTTGTGGCTGTCGGCGCTAACCGGGGTCGGGGTCGTGATGCCGATTCCACCAACCAGCATGCTTACGATGGCAATAAAAAAGAAGGGTCTGGAAACGTTCATGGGCCGGGACTCCGATTGTTTGTTGCTACGTTCCGTTTATTTTACAATGACTTGCCAGCAGATTCCAGCCTTGAAGATAAAGGGCTGTTTCCTGCTATTTTAGGGCTTCAATACTCTGCATTGTGCGCCAAAGATGTGGCAAAATGATGCCCCATGCAAACCCCTGCCATCAAACACGTTTTTGGGTTGTTGCTGGCCTTGCTGCCAGTCGCCGCGCTGGCTTCGGAGCCCGAGGACACGTGCCGTTATTTTGGTGAGGACTTCCCCCAGGGCGCGGTCATTTGTTCAGATACGCCCGGTGGCCCGCGCCTGAACGAATGTGCAATGGCATTGAACAACCCAACCTGGAAGGTGCGCCAGGAAGCCTGCGCGCCCGCGCGCGAGCAAAAGCCCAGAACGTCGGGCAAGGCGCTGGATTACGTTAAAGATTATCTGAAATCAAAGTAGGGCGCCTATTCCCATTCAATCGTATATTAGTTGTAAATTATTGAATTTATTATACTTTATTTTAACTTAGTAACAACTTAGTAAAACTTTGACCTAAATGATATTTCATGAAAGGCAAAAAAGTTATGTTTGAAATCCCAATTGATGAATAGATAGCGTCAATAACGATAATCGCTTACTTATTTCACACCAATAATCTGAAGTTAAAGCATCTTTCATTTTTAAGTTTTTTTGCCAACTGGCGTGTAAACAACTCTGCCCAATCGCCCATCTAGAGTTTCAGTTTTTGTGACCAACCTGTCTCCGACTTTAATTTTTTGGATAAGATTTGTCCCGTCACAGTCGACGATTTCTTCAATAATGAGTGAACCGCCACTAGCGCAAACGCATAACCATCTCTCATTATTGCGATAAACAATCCCAGATTGATACGCATGAAAACCTTGATCTTGGTAATCCACGCAAACCTTCTTAACGAATACAACCTGATCATTCCAAAAGCATTTGGCACCTTCATAAGGATCATCAAACGCACAAATGAACCTCTCAAGTTCGATCACCCCGTCAGTCCAGTTTATCCAACCATGATCTTTGGTATTAAGTCTTGGATAATAAGTTGAGAAATACTCAGTCTGTTTTGCAGTCTCGATATCAACTCCCCCTTGCCTTAATTCTTCAATAAAATTGATGACAAAATCTAAATTTCTTTCGAAATCAATTTCGCTGTAATCTTTTGGAATTCTGCATGAAGGTGGATATAAGAACTCTTCAGTTCTAACGATGTTTCCAGTATCTACGCCCCCATCCACCAAATGCAATTGGCAAAACCCAAACCTATTTCCCATCATAATCTGCCAACTGCGTCCACCACCTCCTCTATTTTGAGGTAGTCTTGTTCCATGAAGATTAAATAATCTTCCACAAAATTGACTGTTTATGACCTCGTCCTTGAAGATCCAAGCGGCACCAAGAGACAAACAAAATGCGTTGCTCAAATCACCAAGAAACTCAGACACCTCTCTAGCGGCAATATCCTCAGCAACAAGTAATGGAATATTTTCAGAAGACAGAATTTCATCAAGCGAATTGCCGTATTCGATTATTTCAGCAGCGTGCCTTGGAGCGGTTACCACAGAAATAGGCGCCCCCTCAGATTGGCACCATCGAGCGAGCGTCAGCAACAAGCGCCCACCACCTAGTAGAACTACTCTGTCTATATCGTCGATTTTTAGATTCATTAAGTCAGATCTTTTCTATTTATCACTGTCAATAGTAGATTTATTGGATTTGTTTTTCTGAGATCAGCATAAGAAACTTTGGTGGTGTCGTAAACTATCTTTCCCGCCCCATAGGCGCTGACGTTAGACAGTAGATATATCATTCCCACTCAATGGTGCCCGGCGGCTTGGACGTAATGTCGTAAACCACGCGGTTGATGCCCGGCACTTCGTTGATGATGCGGTTGGAAAGCTTGGCCATGAATTCCATGTCGAAGTGGTAAAAATCCGCCGTCATGCCGTCGGTGGATGTAACGGCACGCACCGCGCAAACAAAATCATAGGTTCGCGCATCACCCATTACGCCCACGGTCTGCACCGGCAGCAACACGGCAAAGGCCTGCCAGATGGCATCGTAAAGCCCGGCATTCCTGATTTCCTCTAAATAGACCGCATCGGCGTTCCTGAGGATTTCCAGTTTTTCTTTCGTGATACCGCCCGGCAGGCGAATGGCAAGGCCGGGGCCGGGGAACGGATGGCGCCCGACAAAGCTTTCCGGAAGGCCCAGTTCATGGCCCAGTATGCGCACCTCGTCCTTGAACAGTTCGCGCAATGGTTCCACCAGCTGCATGTTCATGCGGTCTGGCAAGCCGCCCACATTGTGGTGTGATTTTATGGTCACCGAAGGCCCGCCGGTGAACGATACGCTTTCAATCACATCGGGATAAAGCGTGCCTTGGGCTAAAAAGTCGGCGCCGCCGATATTTCTGGCTTCTTCCTCGAACACATCAATAAACGTGGCGCCAATAATTTTGCGCTTTTTCTCGGGGTCGGAAACGCCTTCAAGCTTGCCGAGAAACATGTCAGAAGCATCGCGGTGCACCAGATGGATATTATAATGGTCGCGGAACATGGTGACGACTTCTTCAGCCTCACCCTTGCGCATCAGCCCGGTGTCAACAAACACACAGGTCAACTGTTCGCCGATGGCTTCATTAAGCAACACGGCAACGACGGATGAATCAACGCCCCCCGATAGCCCGCAAATCACGCGCCCCTTGCCCACCTGCTTGCGCACCTTGGCAATTTCTTCGTCTTTGAACGCATCCATGCTCCAGTCGCCGCTGCAACCGCAGACCCGGTGGGTGAAGTTTTCCAGCAGTTTTGCGCCGTGCGGTGTGTGCACCACCTCGGGGTGGAACTGAACGCCGTAAAATTTTCTGTCGTCATTGGCGATGGCGGCAAATGGCGAGCCATCGGTGGTGGCGACGGTGCGGAAACCGTCGGGCACGGCGTTGATCTTGTCGCCGTGGCTCATCCACACCTGTTCCTTGGTGCCAACGGCCCAGACGCCATGAAACAGCTCGCAATCTTCCTGGATATCCACAAAGGCGCGGCCAAACTCGCGGTGCGTGGATGGCTCAACCTTGCCACCCAGCTGTTCACACATGGTTTGTTCACCGTAGCATATGCCCAATACCGGAAGGCCCATCTCGAACAGGCCATCGGGCGCGCGTGGGGTCTCGGCATCGGTGACGCTGGCCGGGCCGCCGGAAAGGATGACGCCCTTGGGGGCGAAGTCGCGGATGGTCTGTTCGGTGACGGCGTTAAACGGGTGGATTTCCGAATAAACACCGGATTCCCGCACCCGGCGCGCAATCAACTGCGTGACCTGGGAACCAAAATCGATGATCAGGATGCGCTCGTGCATGGGCTGCTCGCCTTCGACTGAATGGAGGCCGGACATTAGCGCATAGCCGCCCGCTCCGCCAGCGCCAAGGGGCCAGTGCGGGGGGTGGACAAAGGCGGGTTTAGGCCAGCAATTCCAGCACCCAGACGTGAATAAGGTTATCCGGGTCATCCATGATCAGTTTTGTCGTAATCGCCAGCGACATCAAGACGAGCAGCGGGCGGATGACGCGCCCGCCGTGTTTCATGGCGGTGTGGGCCCCTAAGCGTGCGCCGATCAGCTGTCCGACAACCATGTAAAGGACGACTTCCCATGCCACATATCCGGCCACGGCGAAAAACACGAACGAGGCGAAATTGGACGTGAAGTTCACCACCTTGGTGTGGGCGATGGCTTTCAGCATGTTGAAGCCCAGCACGGTGACGAACGCCAGAATCCAGAGACTGCCCGTGCCCGGACCAAAAAAGCCGTCATAAAACCCCAGCGCCAGACCGAAGATAAAATAAAACGGACCCTTGTTCAGGTAGTGATGGCGGTCATCATCGCCAATGCGCGGGCCGAAGGCAAAATACAACGCCGTTGCAATCAACAGGAACGGGATCATCTGCATCATCAGGTCGGGGTCGATAACCTGAACGGCCAGCGTGCCGATAACCGAGCCCGTAAACGTGAAGCCGATGGCCCACTTCATGTCGCCGATGTTCACATGGCCCTTTTTGGCATAGGCGCGCATGGCGGTGAACGAACCGAACATGGCCTGCGCCTTGTTGGTGGCCAGCGCATGAACCGGCCCCATGCCGGTTGCTAATAATATGGGAACGGATATCAGCCCGCCGCCGCCGGCAATGGCATCAACAAAGCCGCCCGCTAGGCCTGCGAAAAACAGCAGGGCAATAATTTCGAACGTCAGGTTTTCCATGAAGCCGTTCGGCTGATCATAGCGCCAGCACCAGCGTCCGGACCGCCAGCCCGATGATAACGCCGAAGGTCAACACCATGCCGACCTGGCGAAACTTGGTGGTGCCGCGGATGCTCAGGCCCGGCATGTGGGAAAGTCGACCCACCAGCAAGGCGCCGCCAAAGCCGTGCAGCACGATAGCGTCCTCGCCGCTTAGCTCCAGCACCATCAGCAGGATAAGCGCCATGGGAACATATTCGATGAAATTGCCGTGGGCGCGAATGGCCTTCAACATATCCGCGTTGCCACCGTCGCCCAGCGAAACGCGATGCTTGTAGCGCATTTTGATAACATAAAACGAAAGGCCAACCATCATCAGCGCAAAAATCGCCGCGTAAATTGGCGTTACACTCAACGTTGCCATCTCCCCCCCCTTAAAAGTTACTCCGCAGCTTCGGTCTTGTTGGTTTTTTGGTAAATCTCGCCACCCTTTTCAACGAACTCGGCAGACTTCTCCGCCATGCCTTTTTTTGCATCTTCACCAAAGTCATCGCGAATGTCCTGCGATATTTTCATGGAACAGAACTTGGGCCCACACATGGAACAGAAGTGTGCCTTCTTGGCGCCTTCGGCGGGCAGGGTTTCATCGTGGTATTTCAGTGCCGTTTCCGGATCCAGCCCAATGTGGAACTGGTCGCGCCAGCGGAAGTCAAAGCGCGCCCGGCTCATGGCGTCGTCACGGATTTGCGCGCCGGGGTGGCCCTTGGCAAGGTCAGCGGCGTGAGCCGCCAGCTTGTAGGTAATCACACCGACTTTCACGTCGTCGCGGCCGGGAAGGCCAAGGTGCTCCTTCGGCGTCACATAGCAAAGCATGGCGCAGCCGTACCAGCCGATCATGGCAGCACCAATGGCAGAAGTAATGTGGTCGTAGCCGGGGGCGATGTCGGTGACCAGCGGGCCTAATGTATAGAACGGTGCTTCGCCGCAGGCTTTCAGCTGGCGATCCATGTTTTCCTTGATCTTGTGCATGGGCACATGGCCGGGGCCTTCGATGAATACCTGAACGTCTTTTTCAAAGGCGATTTTCTGCAACTCGCCCAATGTTTCCAACTCGGCAAATTGCGCCGCGTCGTTGGCATCGGCGATGGAGCCGGGGCGCAGGCCGTCACCCAGTGACAGGCCAACATCATACTGCGCGCAGATGTCGCAAATCTCGGCGAAGTGCTCATAAAGGAAGCTTTCCTTGTGATACGTCAGGCACCACTTGGCCATGATGGAACCGCCGCGTGAAACAATACCGGTGGTGCGTTCCGCCGTCAGCGGAATATGCGCCAGGCGCACACCAGCATGAATGGTCCAGTAATCCACGCCCTGTTCGGCTTGTTCAATCAGCGTGTCGCGGAACCATTCCCACGTCAGGTCTTCGGCCACGCCGTTCACTTTTTCCAAGGCTTGATAGATAGGCACCGTGCCGATGGGAACCGGCGAATTGCGGATAATCCATTCGCGAATGTTGTGAATGTCCGTTCCGGTGGAAAGGTCCATCACCGTGTCGGCACCCCAGCGGATGGCCCACACCATTTTGTCGACTTCCTCGGCGACGGAAGACGTAATCGCCGAATTGCCGATGTTGGCGTTGATCTTGGTCAGGAAATTGCGACCCAGAATCATCGGTTCGCTTTCCGGGTGGTTGATGTTGGCCGGCAACACGGCCCGGCCCCGCGCAATTTCGTCGCGCACAAACTCACCGGTTACAAAATCGGGCACCGAAGCGCCGAAGTCCTCGCCGTCGCGTTCTTTTTCCGTTGCTGCTTTGCGGCCCTCGTTTTCGCGAATGGCCACATATTCCATTTCCGCCGTCACCATGCCGCGTTTGGCATAGGCCAACTGCGAAACCGCACCGCCAGTGGTTTTCAGGGGGCGGCGTTTGTTAGCAAAGCTTGGCACATCTGATGTTTCGCCGGATTTGAGGCCGTTGTCTTCGGGTTTGACTTCGCGCCCTTCATAAGCCGCCACGTCGCCGCGGCCTTCAATCCAGCCCTGGCGCAGGGGTTTGAGCCCGGCTTCGATGCTGATTTCGGTGCTGTCGTCCGTGTAGGGGCCGGAGCAGTCGTAAACCACCAGCTGTGGTTCGCCTGAGCCGGGTTCCAGCTTGATCTCGCGCATGGCGACGCTAACCGACGGATGGTTTTTGCTGGCGACAAAATGTTTGACCGAGCCGGGAATGGCACCGGTGGTGACGGAAAACTGGGGGGCGTCTTTGGGGGCCATGACGGCTGCTCCTTTAAAAAACTATCGGGGAACAGACGAGAGGGGTGGGGCACTTGAGGTTCCCGTCCCTACGCCGGCATCACCCGGATCAGGTTCGAAGGGTGCTTCTCAGGCCCGCTATGTTAGGCCGCCCCTCGGAACGGGTGGACTCTGGCCCCGGGACGCCGTGGCGTCAAGACTGGCATTAGGACTGGCGTTCTAAGACGCTGATAAAAAACCCGTCGGTGCCGTGGCTGGCCGGGGAAAGGCGCAGGGTGTCGCCGAAGTCGCCGGGGTAGGGCACGCCCTTGACCGTTCCGGCCCACACCAGGTCGGTGGGCAAAATGGCGAAACCGGGGTGGCCTTCTAGAAACGCCGTGACCTGTGCCTCGTTCTCATCTTCGAGGATGGAGCAGGTGGCATAAACGAGCCGCCCGCCCGGGGCCACCAGCGGGGCTGCTTTTTGCAAAATGTCTTTTTGTACCGCCACCAGCTCGCTCAAGCGTTCTTCCGTCAGGCGCTTTTTTTGTTCCGGGTGGCGCCGCCAGGTGCCGGTGCCGGTACACGGTGCGTCCACCAACACGCGATCAAACACAGCTTCGTTTTGTTTCGCCCAGTCATCGTCGGGCGTGAGCACGTGGCGTTCGACCAGCTTTTCCAGTTTTGCGCGCCCTAAACGGCGGTCCATTCGCACCAGGCGGCTTTCTTCCGTATCACAGGCTACCAAGCGGGCCTTGTTGATGCCCGCGCCACCCTGAAGCCCGAGGCGGTCGGCCAGCGCCAGCGTCTTGCCGCCGGCCCCGGCGCAATAATCACACACCGCCATGGCCGGTTTGGTGTCGACTAATAACGCCAGCAATTGTGAGCCTTCGTCCTGCACTTCGATCAGCCCGGTCTTGAATGCCTTGGTGCGCGCGATGTCGCTGTGCGGCCCGAGTCTGAGACCCAGCGGTGAAAGCGGCGTGGGCGATGTGTTGACGCCATCCTTGGCCAGCGACTTTTGTGCCTGATCGCGGGTGACCCGCGCCAGATTAACGCGCAGGTCCATGGGTGCGGGCTGGTTCAGCGCCGCCATTTCGGCCATGTAGCGTTCGCCGAGAAAACGTTGCAGCCCCGGCGCCATCCAGCCGGGAACTTCCACCAGCACATGGCCCGGCATGCCCGGGTCTTCGAGGTGTTTGTTGACCAGCGCCAAGGCCAGTTCCTGTTCTTGGTTGTTTAGGGGCTGGGGCGCGTGGCCCTTGCCGTCAAACAGTTCGGAAGGGTCGGTGCGGTCCACCAGCACCACATCGGCCAGCGCACGGTTGCGCGGTGTGGCCTCAGCGTTGTTGGTTTCAAGGTGCCAGTCGAGCCGGTTCTGGCGGCGCAAAATATCGTAAATGCGGTCGCGAATGGCACGGCGGTCCTTGGCGCCGATAAAACGCCGCGCCTTTATCCAGCCGCGAACAATGTCGTCAGCCGGACGGCGTGCCGTGGCAATCTTACCCAGCAGCTCGATGGCGGCTTCAAGTCGGGCGCCGGGGGTCATAGCAGGTTACGATTCAGCTTTATAGTTGGGCGCTTCACGGGTGATGGTCACATCGTGAACGTGGCTTTCGCGCAGGCCCGAACCGGTAATGCGGCGGAACTTTGCGCGTTCCTGCAAATCGGCAATGGTGGCCGCGCCCGTATAGCCCATGGACGAACGCAAACCGCCAACCAGTTGGTGAACCACGTTGGCCACCGGCCCTTTATAAGGCACGCGCCCTTCAATGCCTTCCGGCACCAGTTTAAGGGAGTCCGAAACCTCGGCCTGGAAATAACGATCAGCGGAGCCGCGTGCCATGGCGCCGAGCGAGCCCATGCCGCGATAGGATTTATAGGAACGACCCTGATAGAGGAACACCTCGCCGGGGCTTTCGTCGGTACCGGCCAATAACGAGCCCGCCATTACCAAATTGGCACCAGCGGCGATGGCCTTGGCGATATCGCCGGAATACTTGATGCCGCCATCGGCAATCAGCGGGATGCCCGCTTTTTTACAGGCCACGGCGGTTTCCATGATGGCGGAAAGCTGTGGCACGCCAACACCGGCGACCATGCGCGTGGTGCAAATGGTGCCCGGCCCAATGCCAACCTTGACGGCATCGGCACCCGCCTTGATGAGCGCCTCGGCGGCTTCCGGCGTGGCGATGTTGCCAGCCAAAATCTGTGCTTCGTTACTCAGCGCCTTGATGGCCTTGACCGTTTCCATCACGCCACGGGAGTGGCCGTGCGCGGTATCAACCACAATCAGGTCGGCGCCTGCGGCCAGCAGGCCTTCGGCACGGTGGATGCCGTCCGGGCCGACGCCGGTGGCAGCGGCAACGCGCAGGCGGCCCTGACTGTCTTTGCAGGCATCGGGGTGTTCTTGTTCTTTTTCGATGTCGCGCACCGTTATCAGGCCGATGCATTTGAACGCGCCGTCCACCACCAGTAGTTTTTCAATGCGGTGCTGGTGCAGCAGGCGTTTTGCTTCCTCGCGGCTGACGTTTTCATCAACCGTAATCAGGGGGCTATCGCCATCATGCGCCGTCATCAGTTCGCGCACGGGCTGCTCAAGGTTATCGGCGAAGCGCACATCACGGTTGGTCAGGATACCGACCAGCTTGCCGCTTTCCTTTTCCACCACGGGAATGCCGGAAATGTTGTGGTTTTCCTTGATCCGCAAGGCGTCTGCCAGCGTGGCGTCCGGGCCAACGGTGTAGGGGTTGACGACCATGCCGGATTCGAACTTTTTAACGGCCAGTACTTCACCGGCCTGTTCCTCGGGCGTCAGGTTCTTGTGGATCACACCGATGCCGCCCATTTGCGCCAACCGGATGGCCATGGGGCTTTCGGTGACCGTGTCCATGGCGGCCGATGCAATGGGAATACCCAGTTCAATAGAACGGGTTAGCATGGTTGAGGTGCTGGTTTGCGCAGGCAGGACGTTCGATTCCGCGGGAACCAGAAGAACGTCGTCAAAGGTCAATGCTTCGGGGATTGTCATGCCGTCTCCGTGAGATCACGAGTTGGCGCGTCATCATATAGATAAGCCCCCAAAAGCCAAGCCAAACCTGTGATGAGCCGGGCCTCGACAATCGGGCCGTTTTCCCTTGAATCAGGCCATAGTCAGACCATATTTTGGCTGTTAAGTTCGGCTCATATTCCTGTTTTACCCCTTTCTAGAGGCCCACCCGAAGCCTTGCCCGCACCATAGGAGAACTTTCATGGCGTTTGACCGCACCTTTTCCACCCTTATCCCTTCGTGGCTGTCGGCGGGGCTGTTTGCCGTGTTGCTGGCACCCGCCTTGCTGCTCGGTCAACCCGGCACGGCCAGCGCCGGACATGAAGAGGCGCTGAAAGACCTCGAAGTAAGTGACATGGTTGTGGGCAGCGGCGAGAAGGCGGTACTGCATTCCCAGCTTCAAATGCATTATACCGGCTGGCTGATGGACGGCACCAAGTTCGATTCTTCGGTCGATCGCGGAGCGCCGTTTGCTTTTGTCCTCGGTACTGGCAGCGTCATTCCCGGATGGGAGATTGGCGTTGAGGGAATGCGCGTTGGCGGCAAACGTGAATTGATCATTCCGTCGGCACTGGCTTATGGCGAAAAAGGCTCACCCGGCGTTATTCCGCCCAACGCAAAGCTGCGTTTCGAAGTTGAGCTGATAAGCGCCACGGGGCCGAAGTATACCAACATTGATAATGACAAGTTTAAAGAGCTGGCCGCCAGCGGCGTGCCGATTGTTGATATCCGCACCGCTGAGGAGTGGAAGGAAACCGGCGTTGTTGAGGGTTCCAAGCTGCTGACGGCATGGGACGACAAGGGTAAGTTCCAGGCCAACTTCATCGAAGACCTGGGAAAAATTGCCGGTCGGGAAGAAGAGGTCATCCTTATTTGCCGCACCGGCAACCGCACATCGCAAATGGCCAACGCGCTTTCCGAACGGCTCGGTTACACCAAGGTTTATAACCTGGAGAACGGCATTGTGAGGTGGATGAAGGATGGCAACCCGGTAGTGAAGAACTAAGCCGTTGAAACAAATCCTCGTTTATGCCGATTCACTTTCGTGGGGGCTGGTCCCCGATACCCGCAAGCGACTTGATTTTTATGAGCGCTGGCCGGGGGTCGTTGAAGGCATTCTGAACGCGACGGGCCAACGGTTCCGCATTGTTGAGGATTGCCTCAACGGACGGCGCACCGTGTGGGATGACCCATTCAAGGATGGTCGAAATGGCCTGAATGGTTTAGGGCAGACGATTGAGAAACACACGCCGTTGGAACTGATCATCGTCATGCTGGGTATTAATGACCTTCAGTCGATGCACCCGCATAACGCCTGGCATTCTGCGGAAGGCTTGCGCAGGGTGGTTGGTGGAATTCACGACGCACCAATTGAGCCGGGCATGGAAATCCCACCCATCCTGATTGTTGCACCGCCGACCATCAGCACCCCCAAGGGTGCTATTGCCCCGAAATTTTCTGACTGCAAAGGAAAGTTTGAAGGTATGGCCGAGGCCTTTCGTGCGGTCGCAACCGATCAGGGGTGCCATTTCCTTGATGCTGGAGCCGTCACCACCGTTAGCAAAGTTGACGGCGTTCACCTCGATGTCGATCAACACAAGGTACTTGGCGAAGTTATTGCCGAAACCGTTCGGGGTATTTTGTAGCTTTTTTGTTGTCGGCAGCAGTTAAGCCTTTTCGCCACCGCGAAAACCGGTGGCGACCACATACATTTCCGATGAATCGGCGCGGCTTGCCTTGGGCTTGAAATGTTTGACGACCTTGAAGTCGTGCTTCATGTCATTCAGCATCTGGCCTTCGGTTCCGCCCTGAAGAACCTTGGCCACAAAGGTACCGCCCGGCTTTAGCACCTCGTGGGCAAAATCCAGCGCCGTTTCGCACAACGCCATAATCCGCAGGTGGTCGGTTGCCGCGTGACCGGTGGCGGGGGCGGCCATGTCGCTCATCACCACATCGGCGGGCCCGCCGAGGGCGGCTTTCAGTTTTTCCGGCGCGTCATCGGCCATGAAATCCATATGCAGGAAGGGGACATCGGCAAGGATATCCATTTCGTTGATATCCAGCGCTACCACGTTTCCCACTGTGTTTCCGTGGCTATCCTTTAACACCTTTTCCGCCGCCACTTGCGACCAGCCGCCGGGTGTGGCGCCAAGGTCAACAATAGCGGCACCCTTTTTCAGAAAATGAAACTTTTCGTCCAGTTCGATCAGCTTGAACGCAGCGCGCGAACGATAACCCTGGCGCGCGGCTTCTTGCACATACGGGTCGTTGATCTGGCGGTTGAGCCAACGGGTAGATGAAATTGTGCGCCCCCGTGCGGTTTTGACCTGTTCGGTCTTGAAACGCCCGGTGGTTGAACGCTTGGCGCGGGGCTTGTAACCCGGTGGGGGCTTGGTCATGACAAACCCACTTTCGCATCTTTTGTGTCGGCGTCAATCAGGCTCATCAGGATGCCTTCGCGAATGCCGCGGTCGGCGACCGTCAACCGGCCCACCGGCCACCGCGCACAGACGGCATCAAGGATGGCGCAGCCGGTCATGATTAAATCGGCGCGGCGCGGGCCGATGCACGGGTGGTCCATGCGATCTTGCAGGCTCATGGCGGCCAGTAAATCGATGACAGTGCGAATATCATCAAATGAAAGTTCAATGCCATCGACCTTCGAGCGGTCGTAGCGCGCCATGCCAAGGTTCAGCGCACCCAGCGTGGTGACCGTGCCTGATGTGCCGAGCATCTGCACCTGACCATCGGCAATGGCCTGTGCGATAGCGTGTTTATCATCAAAAACGGCAATCTCCTGATCGATAATGTCGATGATATTTAAATAAGTTTCATTGCTGCTGTTGTTTTTTTTCGCGAATTGTTCGCTTAACGTGACCACGCCGTGGGCCAGGGAAATTACATCGATGGGCTTTGGGTTGTCAGGGTCCTCCATGTCGATCCACATGGCCTCGGTGCTGCCACCGCCGATGTCAAACACCAATGCGCGCGGGTGTTGGCTGCGCCTTAACAGGGGGCGGCAACCCTGTATGGTCAGTGCCGCTTCTTCATCGGCTGATATGGCTTCCAGCTCCAGCCCGACTTCGCTGCGCACACGCTCGAGGAAGTGATTTTGGTTACCGGCACGGCGGCAGGCCTCGGTGGTGATGCAGCGCACCCGTTTGACGTTGCGGGAGCGAAGCTTGGAACGACATATTTTCAATGCCGACAAGGTGCGTCCAATGGCAGCCTCGCTTAGTGTGCCGCTGGCGGCGACACCTTCGCCAAGGCGAACAATACGCGAAAATGAATCCACCACACGAAAGCCACCGTCATTGGGTTCGGCGACCAGCATACGGCAATTGTTGGTGCCGAGATCAACGGCCGCATAGGCGGGTTTTCCGGATGGATTGGGGGCGGGTTTATGGGGTTGGGACACGGGTCTACTCTGGCCTCGCAATAATCAGGCTGCTTGAAAACGACCATAGCCGAGTGCGCCCGAAAACGAAACGTTCTTGATAAACCGCCCGGCCACCGTGGCCACGGCCATGGCCGTTGGCGGTAGGGCCGGGCTTTAGGGCGCTGGGCGGGGCCGGTCATGTTTGATCCGAAGCGGACAGTTGAAAGGAGAGCCCAAAAGGGTGGCGCTCAAACTTGCCTAACCATCAGCATCCAACCACGCCTCGGCTTTTTCCATCGCCTGAAACGCCTTACGGTGAATTTTTTGGCTGCTGAGAATGCCAGACATCTCGCAGTAGAGCTTGGCAAGTATTAGGCGCCCCATTTGGTTGCCAACGACAATAGCGCTGCGGGTTGGACGGCTCTCAAGCTTTCCAAGTTCCTGAAAAATATCCTTAAGACAAGCAATGCCCACATCAACTTCTGAGACCCCCCGGTAATCAACGATGTTGCCATAACCAGGATCATAGCCATCGGCACTAAAAAGGGCGTGGTAGGTTTTTATGATACCGTCTTTGTTAAGCACGCCCCGATGTGTTGCTACAGTTCGCTTATTTTCGCGATCAATCGAGATCGATATATTTGCTGGAAGAAGGTTGGTCAAGTGGGGGCCCTACTCTGCACAATTCAGATCATGATAAATTATAATAATTCAAACCTAGGTTGTTTCACAATGCCCAGCAACGCCCATAAGGGTGGGCACGCACAAGCGGGCGCCCATGGCGAGGCCAGCATTGCATAACCGAATGTGAATATTGAGAACCCTTAGGGAGCCAATCGTAAACTTACCGCCCGTGCTTCCCCCCAGGCGCCTCAGAAAGCGCACCAGAGACCTTTGCCGCCACAGCCTTCACCGGTTCGTCGGCCAGGTGGACGTTTCGATATAGGACGAAATCAAGCCCGTTTGGTGTTTAAATTGAAGCCACAAAGCAAGCGAAGCGGAGTTTCGTTTAGACCTACAGATTTCTTTTATTTGGCTGTCAGTGGGTGTATACAGGGGCCGTGTTGGGTCAATTTTTCCCGTTTTTTTATGGCTCATATGCAAAAATATTGGTTTACGTTTCGTTTGTGTCAAGGAAAACGGCCTCTAAAACATTGATAAATAAGTGTTTTATTGGGGGATAGTTTAATGGTAGAACTGCGGTCTCTGACACCGTCGGTCCTGGTTCGAGTCCAGGTCCCCCAGCCAATTTTAAGCCCTAAAGAAGCCTCCCTAAACGGGAGGTTTTTTTATTGGCTGGCGGGGTGAATGCAAGTTGCGGTTTTCCAATAATATTATCTATAGTTGTGCAGGGAAGTATGGGGGGGATCAATGCAAGCGAATGCAATCGAGGTTGCGCGTGTTTTTCGGTATTTGATGGATGCCGTTGCTGATTTTGAGAAGTGGCCGCAATTTCTGGAGAAGCTAACGAAATTATTCAACGGCGATGGCGCCAACCTGATGTATTTCGACTTTGCAGAAAACAAGCTCGCATTTTCCATGCAGCATGGATATGAAAATATCTCAATTACCAAACTTGAACAATTATCCGTTTTATTTCCGGATGATCCCAGAATTATTTATGCCATGCAGCATATGGGGATGCCTGTAACGTGTCGGCAGTGTGTTGACGAGCAAACGCTTCATGAATCTCGCGTATATAAAGAGTTCCTGAAACCCGCTGGTGTGGAATATACGATGGGCGTCCATTTAATGGGCGATAATATGGGGTATGCCCTGTCAATTATGCGTGGACCGGAAGGCAAGGCCTTCACCAGCTCTGACACGGAACTGCTTGGTGAACTGATCCCGTCGATCAAGCAGGGCATCGACCTGCACAAGCGTCTGGCCATACTGGATTTTGAGAAACAAACGGCGCTTGATGCTCTCAATAACATGAAGCTTGGTATAGCTCTGGTGGCGGAAAATGGCCGGGTCCTTTTTGCAAACAATGCGGCCATGGAAATATCCGGTGATAATGATGGTTTCAGGATCGTCAATGAGCGGATAATTACCCAAGCACCCGATGATGTGATGAAAATTTCCAATCATGTAAACAGGGCGATCGAAAGTGCCCGCCTTGGCGAAACGCTTCCAGCAGAAGGGGTGAGCATTGCGAGGCTCTCAGGGGCAAGGCCATATGATGTTGTCATATCAACGGTATGGAGCAGTCATCTGCGGTTCGGTCTGGGCCACCTAAGCGATCCGGTAGCGGTGCTTTATGTTACCGACCCGGACCGCCCGCAGGAGACTCCGCCGGAGCTTCTTCAACGGCTGTATGGGCTCACGCCGTCCGAGGCCAAAGTTGTCGAGTTGCTGGTGGCTGGGCAAACGGTTGCAGAAATTGCCGAGAGCCTTTCTATTAGCAAGCATACGGTTCGGGAACATCTTGCCGTTGCCTTTGAAAAAACTGGTACCGGTCGACAGGTCGAGTTGGTTAAGCGAGTTCTTTCCTCGCAGGCCTGGGTCGCGGTTAGCAAGCCGTCCGCAGACATATCCTCAAGCCTGCTGCCAAAGCCCTCATCATTGGCTTGAACGGCCCGTAACAGTAGGTTTTTGCCGACGTCTTAAGCTCAAGGCCTGATTTAATCCATCTTTTTTTATGCATACCCCTCATATGCGGGGTATGCCCGAACACCCCTTCCGTAAACTTAATGCCGTTGGGAGGGAGAGGGTATCGCGCACCCTGGATTTGATATAGCGCCCGGTTTCCCCTTTATCTCCTGGCAACACGCAGCAAGTTTACCAGGTAAGCAGAGGATCGGAAATATGGTCAGCATCATACCAGCAGCAATATTCATTCGCACAATCGCCTTTGTCGGCGGGTCAATTCTCTATGTAATGACGTCAGCAAACGCTTATGCAGATGTGGATATTTACAACGAAGATAATGTTAGTTTCATCGTCAGCGTTTCTCACAATGGTGAAAAAATGTCCCGAACACTTGCCCCCGGCAGTTCGTGGAAGCGGGTGTGCATTAAATGTAACGTCAGCGTTCAGTCCATCGGGGCTGATCACTGGCATGAAGCAATCGAAGCTTCGGGAAACGATGTCGTTACCATTGATGAGGGCGTTCTTCACATTGCAACTTACTAACTGGACATATTCAGTTCAGGCTTGATCCAGAGTGCGACTGGGCCTCGGGATTCCCTCCCATAGGATTCAGCCGTAGTGACCGGTCATTTGCCTGAGGTGGCCCGGGGCGTATATTGCTCCGGGCCATTTTATTGAAGCGTTTGACTGCTCCGAATCCCTGTGCGAGTCTGCTTTTTGGCAATGGACGTTGACGCGCTAAGTTATTGAAAATACTTATAGAAATTATTCTGCTGCTGCGGATCCAGATCCCCCAGCCAAATATCCTTCTAGCTCCATGAGCCGGAAGGTTTTTTGTGTATATTTTATTCATCATGCGCACTGAGGTGACGGGCTAAACCCCCGTAGCGCCCACCTGCAAACCAAACCGCGGCCTTTGTGAAACACGGTAAAGCCCTGCATGGCGGTGCCGTTCGGGGCGGGAACTGGGCACCAAGCTTGATGCCCGAGCATCTTCCCAAAGTCCATGATCAAGGCTATGCAGGTGCCAGGGCCAAGCGCTTTGCCGGCACCATAGGATCAATATCAGCGGCTGATTAGGGGGCCAATTGTGCAGAACTTGCTTCGCAGATTTTGGCGTGCGCTTCGCACCGGAGCATGGGTGTATGACCATCGTGCAGCACTGACCATGCGCATGTGGGCCTTCGTTGCGCTGCCAGTCCTGGCTCTCGTGTCCATGGGCTATGCCCAAGACGGCCTAACGAATGGCGCAGGCAAAGTTTTAGGCATGGATTTTATTGATTTCTGGTCGGGCGCGCGCTTCGCACTGGCAGGCAAAGGTGCCAGCGTGTACGACCTTGAGGTCTTTCGCGCGGCCATTCGCGAAGTGGCGGGTGCGGAGATTGAGCCTTATCTGTATTCATATCCGCCCAGCTTGATGTTGATGACGTTACCATTGGCAATGTTGCCGTTCGTGGTAGCGTTGGTCGTGTGGACGGTTGGCGGCGGCGTGGCTTTGTTCGCCTTGTTGCGGCCATTAATGGGATGGCGCGATGCTGTGTTTGCCCTGTTGGCCGCGCCCGCGACTTTCGTCAACGCCATGTACGGACAGACCGGAGCTTTATCCGCAATATTTTTGGGCGGCGGCCTTTTATTGCTAGCCAGTCATCCTGTGATGGCAGGCATTTTGCTGGGGCTTTTGTCTTATAAACCGCAATTGGGGATTCTCTTGCCAATCGCCCTTGCTTGCGGTGGCCATTGGCGTGCGTTTTTGTCTGCATCTCTGAGCGTTGTCGTGCTGTTCGTTGTCAGCGCTGCATTTGTGGGCGTCGATGCTTGGTTAGCCTATCCAAAACAGATGGAAGAAATGCAGGTGGTCGTGGCACTGCAGGGTGAAGGACTGTGGCACCGTATTCCGACGGCATATATGTCTGCTCGCCTTATTGGCGTGGGTCCCGTTTGGGCATGGGCCGTGCATATTCCTGTGGTTTTGGTGGCGTTGGCAGCCGTGTTCCGTGTATGGCGCCGTCATGATGCCTTGCCCAGTGTGAAGGCCACGACACTGGTCTTGGCTACATTTCTGGCGACACCCTACGCATGGGACTACGACTTGGTGATCTTGGTGGTGCTGGTCGCGTGGCGTTTTAAGGAAGGCGGCTGGCGGCCATGGGAGGTGACCGCACTAATTGCGACGGTGCTTATGCCGTTTTTCCTGGCGACCTTTGCCGGGGGCCTGGGCGTTCCCACTGGTCCCTTGGTGTTTTTGTTTGCGTTATGGGCCGTCGCGCGTAATGCCGATGCTGTTGACGGCGAGGCCATGCACATTAAGTCTCAACCATAAATAAAAGAAGGCACTGCTCATTCTCTGCCCTGGAAGAAGCTTTCTGAAACTGGTTGTTTTATTATATCCCCCCTCGTGCCAACCTGCAGTCATGGAACCACGTCTGAAAACTGAAATCTGGGTCAAGGCCCAACTGCGCCTGTGCGACCTGTCGTGCATGGCTTGCGCCGTGGTCAAGCGCGGCGATAGCGATGCCGGTGGGGTGCTGCTGAAAATTAACCGTCTGGGCCTCGGTTGCGTGGTTCTGGCGCGGGTGCTCGATGGCGATGGCAACCGGGTGTGGATGACGGCGGCGGGCGGCGAAGCCGAAGACGCGGCCGCCTCACACGAACAGGAAGTGGTGGTCGATGCCTATATCCACCGCCAGCTTGATGTTGACCCCGACCTTTGGGTTCTTGAGGTCGAAGACGCGACTGGTAAATTTGTGCCCGATGGCCAGATGATGACGGTTAAGTGATGACCAGCAGTTGAGCCTGAATTTTATCGTGCACAAAAATACACCGTTACCACCACCGGTTTCTTGGGGCGGTTATCATGAACGCTGCCAATAACAACGGTGCCTATGCCCCATGCAATCCGATGTCCTGATTCTATTGAAAGCCCGCGTTGACGAAGCCGGGGCAAGCGCTGTAAGGGCGGCCATATACAAGGGCGCAAGAACCGCGACGGTCAGTTTCAATGAAATTGCGGGCAAGGTGTTCTTGGTCAGGTTTGACCCCGAAGTCGACAGCCCGGCGGGCATATTGCAAGCCGCGCGTACTGTGCACGCCGACGCCGTTATGGCGGGGGGCTGAGCAAAAGGCGTTTAATCGCGTGCAAACAGCTGATCAATGTTTTTGAAACTTTTAAATTCCAGCGCGTTGCCGCTGGGGTCGCGGATGAACAGGGTCGCCTGTTCGCCCGGCTCACCTTCAAAGCGGACGTAGGGCTCAACCACGAAGTCAAACCCGGCGTCGACCAGCTTGTCTTTTAGGGCCTGCCATTCATCCCACGCCAGCACGACGCCGAAATGCGGCGCCGGCACATCCTTGCCGTCTACCTTGTTGGCGATCTCGTTTACCGGGCCGCCACTGCTGGCTTCGCCCTTTAGGTGGGCGACGATCTGGTGGCCCCAGAAATCAAAGTCTATCCAGGTGGCGGCTTCGCGCCCGAGCGGACAGCCGAGGAACCCGGCGTAAAAGGCGCGCGCCTTTTCCAGGTCATCAACGGGAAAGGCAAGGTGAAAGGGTGGCGGTGCCGCGGTTTTCATGGCCACTGTCATAGCCCGCTTGCCGGTTTCGGGAAAGGGTGGATTTAGTCATAATGGACGACTTTGGGTAAATTGGTTAGTATGCTAATAAATATCACCCTAAGGATATAGCAACACAACCGGGAAGCCCTGTTTATGACCCAACACCCTGAAAAAAAGGCCGCGCTGAGTGCGGGTCCGGTGCCGTGCGACATGCCGGATCTCGAGCATTTGCTGGCGCAGGACCGCGAAACCATTGCCGCCGCCGTGCGCTCAGAACGGGACAATTCCATCGGCTACCTCAACGCCATCGCTCATAAACTATTGTTGGGCAAGCTGGCCGAAAGGCTGGGCCATCACGGCGTCACGCCCGGCCAATGGGCGGCGCTGGTGGTGCTGTGGGAATGTGATGACATCGTGCAAAAAGACCTGGCCGAACGCATGGCCATTGAATCGGCAACCCTGACCCGGACGCTGGATCGCATGGAACGCGATGGTTTTGTCAAACGCCACCGCGACAAGGAAGACCGCCGCCGGGTGCGCGTGCAGGTCACCGACAAGGGGCTTGGGCTGATCAATACCCTGGTGCCCGAAGCCCTGGATACCATTGCCCATGCGACGCGCGATCTTACGCAAGACGAGACCCTGCTTATGCGCAACCTGCTCAAGCGTGTCATCCACAACATAGATGACCGCCACCCCGCAGGAATCGTGACGGATAATGGCGCGCCCGAAACCCGATTGGCGGAGGCCGGCGAATGAACTACCAAGGCACATCACAAATCGTTACCCAAAACATGCGCGGCGGCTGGTCCAAACTCAAGCCATCGTATCGCGCGGCAATCATTATCGCCGTACTGGCAATTCTGTGGATGGCTTCCGGTGTTTTTACATCCGATATCGTCGTTGACCAACAGGTTCAAAAAGCAGAAGTGGTGCCCCGTGTTCAGGTTGCGCAAAGCCGTGCCATCTTGCACACGCGCACGGTCGCCATTTACGGACGCGTTGAGGCTGGCCGTGGCGTTGACCTGAGATCTGAATATGATGCCACCGTAACCAAGGTCGTCGCCACCAAGGGTGCTGCGGTCAGCGCCGGGGATGTGTTGGTGCGTTTTGACGGCGAAGGCCGCGCCGAACGCCTGGCCGAGGCAAAGGCAAGACTTGAACGCGCGACCATTGCCTATGAAGCGGCTCGCAAGCTGGGTCAGGAGGGTTTTCGATCCAAGATCAATACCGCCGGGGCCAAGGCCGACCTAGAGGCCGCTAAGGCCGTTGTCTCAAAGGCCGAAAGCGATGCCCGCGCGGCAATCCTGCGCGCCCCGTTTGCTGGCGTGGTTGACGATATTGGCGTCGAGGTGGGTGATTTTATCAGCAAGGGGCGCACCGTTTCGCGTGTGATTGATCTTAACGAATTAAAGGTTGTCGGCGAGGTTGCCGAACGCGACGCGGCGAAGGTTGCGCTTGGCACCGAAGCGCGCGTGCTGCTGATGGACGGCAGGAAACTTCTTGGCCTGGTGACGTTCGTGTCGCGCACATCCAATGTCGGTACCCGCACTTACAGCATTGAAGTGACGATTGAAAACGACGGCGCCCTCATACCCGAGGGCGTAACGGCAGAGATCCGCGTGCCCATGGAAACCCGGCTATCCCATCGCCTGAGCCCGGCGCTGTTGACGCTCAACGACGCTGGCCAGTTGGGCGTAAAGACCATTGAAGCGGACGGCACCGTTGGTTTTTACGCTGTCGACATGGTGTCCGATACCAAGGACGGAATCTGGCTCGCGGGCTTGCCGGAGACGGTGCGCATTATCACCGTCGGGCAGGAATTTGTGCGCCCCGGCCTGAAGGTCGAGGCTATCGACGCGGAAATGACCGCACCAACAGCTTCGTCCATGCCCGGAGGCTGATGCTTATGCGCGCCGTCATTGATCTCGCCTTCGCAAAATCCCGAACCGTTATCTCCACGCTGATGCTGTTGTTGATTGCCGGCACCGTCGCTTATGTGGAAATTCCCAAAGAGGCGGAACCGGACGTTACCATCCCGATGATCATTGTGCGCGTTACCCACGAAGGTATCTCCCCTGAGGATTCAGAGCGCTTGTTAATCCGCCCGCTGGAGCAAGAGTTGCGTTCCGTCGAGGGCCTGAAGGAAATGCGTGCCAAGGGCTTTGAAGGCGGGGCCAGCATTATTCTTGAGTTTGAAGCCGGGTTTGACTCCGACAAAGCCATGACCGACGTTCGTGAGCAGGTGGATCTCGCTGATGCTGAATTGCCGGATGACAGCAAAAAACCGGTTATCAAGGAAATCAACGTTTCGGCTTTTCCCATCGTCATCGTGACCCTTTCCGGCCCGTTGCCGGAACGCGCCCTGCTCAGGATTGGCCAAGACTTGCAGGACGCCATCGAAGGCCTGGCCCCGGTGCTTGAGGCAAAGCTTACTGGTGTGCGCGAAGAGATGATCGAAATCCTGATCGATCCGGTCAAGATGGAAAGCTACAACATGGATGCCGCCCAGGCGACCGCCGGCATGAAGGGTGCCAACAAACTGGTGGCCGCGGGCGCACAGGATACCGGCCGTGGCCGCTTTGTGATGAAGGTGCCGGGGCTTTTTGATTCCATTGATGAAATTATGTCCACTCCAGCGAAAATTGAAGGCGATGCCGTGGTCACACTGGCCGATATCGGCGAGGTGCGCCGCAGCTTCAAGGACCCGACTACGTTTGCTCGCATCGGCGGCCATCCGGCCGTGACGCTTGAGGTTTCAAAACGCACCGGCGAAAACCTGATTAATACGGTGGAACGGATTCGTGACGTTGTTGAAAAAGAACGTGCCGCATGGCCACAGGCGTTGCGAGATGTGCTGGAAGTTTCCTTCATTAATGACAAATCGAAGCGGATGAAGGAAATGTTGAGCAATCTTGAAAACAGCGTTATCAGCGCCGTGCTGCTGGTGATGATTGTGGTGGTTGCGGCCCTTGGGGTGCGTTCAGCCACCCTTGTGGGGATTGCAATTCCCGGGGCTTTCCTGACCGGGGTGATGGTGCTGTATGCGTTTGGCCTGACCATGAACATGGTTGTTTTGTTTGGCCTGATTTTGGCCGTCGGCATGTTAGTAGATGGTGCCATTGTGGTTACCGAGTATGCTGACCGCAAGATGACAGAAGGGGTTGCGCGCCATCGCGCCTATGCACAGGCCGCCAAGTTGATGGCCGCGCCCATTATGTCTTCTACCCTGACGACGCTATGTGCTTTCCTGCCGCTGCTGTTCTGGCCCGGTATCGTAGGCGAGTTTATGGTCTATCTTCCCATCACGTTGATTGCGACCCTTAGTGCATCGCTGTTGATGGCGTTGATTTTTGTGCCGACGCTGGGTGCCTATATCGGCAGGCCCGGCACTGCTGACCCGGATGCCATGCACGCACTTTCCGGTGAAGAAGCAGACCTGGAACACACCAGTGGCGCAACGGCAGCCTACCTGCGCGTGCTTGGCTGGGTCCTGAACCGGCCCGGCATAATTTTGCTGGGGGCTTTCGGGATGCTGGTTGCCGTTCAGGTAACATATGCCACGTTTGGTAATGGCGTTGAGTTTTTCCCCAAGTCTGAACCAGAGGTCGCACAATTGCAGGTTCGTGCGCGCGGTAACCTTTCCATATGGGAAAAGGACAAGCTGGTCGGCGATATAGAGAACGAAGTGTTAAAGGTGAAGGGTATCCGCACCGCCTATGCCCGCACCCAATCCAACCCCACCGGTGAAGAAGCGGAAGATACCATCGGCACCATTTTTCTTGAGTTTGACGATTGGGATACGCGTCGTAAGGCGGCTGTTATTTTGGACGAGATTGAGGATCGTACCCGCCATATCGCCGGAATTATCCTGAACAATGAGCAGGAAAAAATGGGCCCGCCCGTGGGCAAGGCGGTTCAGGTGGAGCTGTCGTCGCGTTTTCCTGAACTGTTGGCCCCAACCGCCGAAGTGGCGATGGCCAAGGCACAAACCATCGAAGGCCTTAGCAGCATTGAAAGTACGTTGCCATTACCGGGCATTGACTGGGAGTTTGACGTCAACCGTTCACAGGCTTCGAAGTTCGGCGCCAGCATCTCCAGCGTCGGCAGCGCCGTGCGCATGGCGACCGTAGGCATCAAGATGGGGGGTTATCGCCCCGATGATAGCAATGAAGAACTGGATATTCGTGCACGTTTTTCGGAAGACTACCGCACGCTGGAACAGCTAAAGCACATCCGTGTGCAATCCAACGCCGGACGGGTGCCCATTTCTAACTTCGTCGAACTGACGCCAAAGCCAAAGACTGGCACCATATCGCGCACCGATTCCCGGCGCGTTATCACCATCAAGTCGGACGTTCGTGAAGGTGTGCTGGCCGATGAAAAGGTCAAGGAAATACAGGCATGGATGCAGGCGGCGACGCTTGATCCGCGTGTCAGGATTACCTTCAAGGGCGAGGACGAAGAACAGAAAAAAGCACAGGCCTTTTTAGGTAAGGCTTTTGGCGTGGCATTGTTCCTTATCGCCATTATCCTGGTGACGCAGTTTAACAGTTTTTATTCCGCCGGCTTGATTCTTTCAGCCATCATCATGTCGACGATCGGCGTTTTCATCGGTCTTTTGGTGACCGGCCAACCGTTCGGCGTTGTGATGGGCGGTATCGGCGTTATTTCACTGGCCGGTATTGTGGTGAACAACAACATCGTGCTGATAGACACGTTTGACCGACTTAAAAAACAGGTTGGTGATACGCGCAAGGCTATCTTGCTGACCGGCGCCCAACGCCTGCGCCCGGTTATGCTGACCACGATAACCACGGTTCTGGGGTTAATGCCGATGGCGTTGAACCTTGGCATTGATTTTATGAACCGGACGGTCACTGTTGGTGCGCCGTCAAACCAGATGTGGGTTCAGCTTTCCACCTCGATTGTGTACGGGCTGGCGTTTGCCACGGTGCTGACCCTGCTGGTCACGCCCGCCGCGTTGATGGCGCGACACAACGTTCGCAGCTGGTGGTATCACCGCCACGACCCTAAACCGCAGTTGGCCGAATAGGTTTTCAGGTTTTTTAGTCGTCTTCTTCTGGGAGCACTTCACCGGAGCCGGCACGTTTTTCCATTTTTCGGTAGGCGCGAACGGAAAGCGGTATGGAAATCATATAGGCCGCCAGCATCAGCGAAAGCGTTGTCCACGGTGCGCTGAACAGCGATGCACCAATCAGGCCCACCCCCAACATGGCTGGTAAAATCCAGCTTGGGCGCACCTTGACCTTCTTGAATGAGAACGTTGGGATGCGGCTGACCATCAGGCCAGCAACCAGCACCATGAATGTGCCCACCACTTCGGGGCGACGGAAAAAATCCTCCCAAAGGTTGAACGAAATAATCATCGGCAGCAGCACCAGCCCTGCGGCGGCGGGCGCAGGAACGCCGGTAAAGAAAATGCCCGTCCATGCCGGGGGGTTCGGGTCGTCGGATGCCGTATTGAAACGTGCCAGTCGAAGCGCGCAACTAATGGCCAGCAGCAACACCAGCACCCAGCCAAATTTGCCTATTTTTTCCAGCGACCAGAAATAAAGCATCAGGCCCGGCGCAACACCAAAACACAGCATATCGGAAAGGGAATCCAGCTCGGCGCCAAACTTGGACGTACCCTTGAGCAGGCGGGCTATGCGCCCGTCCAAAGCGTCCAGCGCGGCAGCGGCGGCGATGGCCAGGACGGCGTGTTCCCACCGGCCTTCGTAGGCAAAGCGAACGGCGGTTAACCCGGAACTCAGGCCGACCAGGGTCAGGATACTGGGAATCATCCGGTTCAGAGTAAGCCGGGGTTTTGTGGGTCTTTCGATTACCATGTTTCGCTCACCGCACTTCGCCATCGCGACGGTCTTCGTCGGACTTGAGGTCGGCGATGATCGTTTCACCAGCGATACACGTTTGCCCGACCGCTACCAGCGGTGCCGTTCCCTTGGGCAGGTAAACATCAAGGCGGGAACCGAAACGGATAAGGCCAAAGCGTTCGCCTGCACCGACTGCCTGCCCCTCGTGGGCGTAACAGACAATGCGCCGTGCGACCAGACCGGCAATTTGCACAAAGGCCAGTTCGGCCCCGTCAATGGTTTTTAGGGCCAGCGCCTGGCGTTCGTTGTGCTCGCTGGCCTTGTCCAATTCGGCATTAAAAAATTTGCCGGGATGATAGGCAATCTTGGTGATGGTTCCGTCGGCCGGAACCCGGTTTACGTGGACGTTAAACACGTTCATGAAAACACAAACGCGCGGGCGCGGGTCGTTGCCCAATTCCAGCTCAGGTGGCGGTGCGGCTTCGTCGATCAGGCACACACGCCCGTCAGCGGGACTAACCACAAGCCCGCCACGCGTAGGCGTTGTGCGGTCGGGGTCACGGAAAAAATAGGCACACCACAAGGTCAGCACGACGCCGAGCCAGCCCAACGGTTCATAGATATAGCCCAGCACAACGGCAACGATGGCGAACAGCGCGATAAATGGCCACCCGGCGGCATTAATGGGAACGAGAACGGTTTTCAACGGTAGTCCTTCATGTCTATTGCGCAGGCAGCCGGAAAACCTGTCCGGGGTAAATCAGGTTGGTATCCTTAATCTGATCCTGATTGGCCTCGTAAATAACATGAAAGCGCACACCTTTACCATAGGCGCGTCGCGCCAGTCTCCACAGGCTGTTTCCCGGTTGCACCACCACAAACGAACCCGGCTTCAGGTTTTGCATTTCGGCGTCACTGGCGCGGCTGAATGGAATTTCGCGTCGCGCAACAACCTTAGCCATTTCACCCACCTGGTCGGCCCGAAGGGTATATTTCCCGGGTGCAATTTCAATATTCGGGACCAGAGTCCAGCGGCCGTTTTCATCGGTGATTGCCTTGCCAACAAAACGATTGTCCACATACACATGAATGGCACTGCCTGCCTTCGCACGACCGTTAATGGAAAGCACGCCACCGCCATAATCAACCCCGTCAATGGCCAGTGTACCGGCAACGGCCAATGGGGTGTCCGGCTTTTGCAGGACTTCGCTGGCACCGGTTCCGTCACGTCGCACCCGCAACGCCAAAGCACCCGAACCTTCAACGTCGCGTCCGGCAATATCCTTGCCGCGTTCGGGCACAACCAAAATAACAAGGTGATCAGACATAACGGCAGGCTGGCCTTTTTTCAACATGCGCAACCCAAGACGAAGTTCGCCCGGTTGCAGTGGAGCATCGGGAACAAACACCCATTCGCCCCGCGTATCGGCGGTAACGATTCCAAACACGGTTTCTCCATTGAGGATTTCAACGGTTGAGCCCGGCAACGCGCGTCCGGCCATAACGGCGTTGCCATCGGCACTAACGCGCACGACATCGAAGCTCGGGCCCTGGGCTTGTTTAATGCTGGCTTTCGGCGCCGGTGCCGTGGACTGTGCCGGGCTGGGCATGGGTGCGGTGGTGTCGTCCATAAACACGCTGGTAACGACAGCGCCCAATAATACAATGGCCCCCAGGCCGGCAATGAGAACGGATTTTTGCAAAGTGTTTAATGTTCCTGACCGGCGGCGTGCCCCAAAGGTCATATGGCGCCCGCGCTTGTTTTCTTAAGGGTAAAGACTAGTCGCCCATCGGTTGGCTGGCAACGGCGAAACGGGGCCGTTTGGGGGTTCAATATGAATGAACTACCACTCCGGGCTGACGGCCTTGCCCGCAGCCCCTTTGTTATTATCGATTCGGTTGCTTATGGGCCGAATGGCGTTGATATATTCGATTACGGCGGCACGGTCACCGGGCGACATATTGGCCGTGGCGTGGGTGACCATTTCCGCCATGACGCCGCCGACAAAATCGGCATCGGGCAACATGCCAATTTTGAACAGCAAATCAAGATCACCCGCCGCCCACTTGCCGATACCGGTTTCGCGGTCCGGCGTGATGTTGGGTATGCGGATGCCCTCCGGGTTGCGCCGGGTGCCGGCAAAGGCCATGTCGCCCTTTAGTCCGCCCAGCGCGTTCCTCGGGGTGTGGCATTCCTGGCAATGGGAAAGGGCCGTTACGATGTAACGCCCCCGGTGCCAGGCCTCGGTCCGGTTTGGGTCTGGTGTAGGGTCGTCGCGTTCAAAGTTGAGCCATTTCCATATGCCCACCAATGGGCGCCACGAAAACGGCGGGCTTAACTCATGCGCCGTGTTTGCCTGTTGAACGGCGGGAACGGTTTTGAGGTAATCCCAAAGCAACCGCAGGTCAGCATCGCTCATGTTGGCGTAGGCGGTGTAGGGGAAGGCCGGGTAATAGTGGCTGCCGTTCGGCGACACACCATTGCGCATGGCGCGCTCAAAATCGGCGAAAGACCAGTTGCCGATGCCGGTGTGGCTAGCGGGCGTAATGTTAGGGCTGTAAAAGGTGCCAAAATCCGTTTTGAACTGTCTGCCACCCGCAAGCCTTGCGCCCTTGTTTTTCTTGTCGGTGTGGCAGCCCTCGCAACCGGCAAGATGGTAGATGTATTTCCCGGCCTCCATCTCGGCCGCATGGCCAGCAGAGGGGGCAAGAAAAACCGCCGCCCCGACAAGCGATGTCAATAAGGCGGCGGTTTTAAAATGGCGCATGGCTACAACAGTAAACCAGCTCTATTTCTTTTCTTTTTTCTCGCGGAAGTTCTCGTGGCAGTTCTTGCAGGCTTTTCCAAGCGGTTCCATTGCGGCGCCGACTTTTGCCATGTCTCCGGATTTACCCGCCGCCGCCATGCCTTTGGCGGCATCTTGAAACTGCTTTATAGCGGCGGCAAACTCAACGGGCTTTTCCCAAACGACGGGCAACACGGTGGTTTCACCAAAATCGGAACCTTCAGGAAACAGGGTGCTAACGATTCCAGACAACGTTTCCATACCATCGGTATGAATTTGCAGGTTTGCACCGTTGCCGGTCTTTTGTTGTAAAATCCCGACAATACCGCCCATGTGTCCACCAACGGCCTTCATCACTGATTTGCGATACTTGATTTCACCTTCTTCATCAGCCAAAGCACCCGCGTTCCAGGCGATAACGGAAAGGCCCAGCACGATTGCGGTTGCGGCCCGGCGGGTTAAGGTCGTTGCGTTCATGGCAAGGTCTCCCGGTTGATTGATAAGTATTCTAAACTGCCCACAGTCTCGCCGAAAAACCACCCCCTTGCCAAGGGGGGATAAACCCTTAAGTAAGGGTGAGTGACCCGTTGTAGGGTGACATCAGGCACAAGGTATATTAATGAGTAAATTCAATACACTATGCGTTTTTTGCGGCTCGCGCAGCGGCACCGAACCGGCTTACGGGGCGGCCGCGCGCGCCCTTGGGGCGGAACTGGGCAAGCGGTCCATCGACCTGGTTTATGGCGGCGGCGGTATTGGCCTGATGGCCGATGTGGCCAACGCCGCCGTTGCCGCCGGGTCCAAAGTCACCGGTATCATCCCGGAATTCCTGCGCGCCTATGAGGTTGGCGTGGTCGATGGCGCCGAAGAACTGGTGGTCGGCGGCATGCACCAACGCAAGGCCAAAATGTTCGAAATGTCGGACGCCTTCGTCATTTTACCCGGCGGGCTGGGCACGCTTGATGAATCCATGGAAATTATCACCTGGAAGCAACTACAGCAGCATAAGAAGCCGATTGTGTTTCTTAATACCGATGGTTATTGGGAACCGTTGATGGGGGCGATTGAGCAGGTCGTTGAAAAGGGTTTCGGCCACCACAAGGTCAGAGAACTGTTCACCATGGTTGATCGGGTAGAAGACATTTTCCCCGCTATCGCCAACCACATCGAGCCTGATGCCGTGGTGCTGACCAGTCACCTTTAGTTAAGCCGGCCGCGTTCACGCCCAGCTTGTAAAGAATCCCGTCGCGTCTTATGTTGCGGGGAAATCACCCAAACTTTGGAGCAGTCGCCATGTCGAAGATTAAGGTCAAAAATCCCGTTGTTGAACTCGATGGCGATGAGATGACCCGCATTATCTGGGCCTTCATCAAGGACAAGCTGATTCTGCCGTATCTGGATGTGGACCTGAAATATTACGACCTTTCCGTAGAGAAGCGCGACGAAACCAACGACCAGATTACGGTCGATGCCGCCAACGCCATCATAGAACACCGCGTTGGCGTTAAGTGCGCCACCATCACGCCGGATGAGGGGCGGGTTGAGGAATTTGGCCTCAAGGAAATGTGGCGTTCGCCCAACGGCACCATTCGCAACATCATCGGCGGCACCGTGTTTCGCCAGCCGATTATTTGCCAGAATGTGCCGCGCCTGGTGCCGGGGTGGACCAAGCCCATCGTTATCGGTCGTCACGCGTTTGGCGACCAATACCGCGCCACTGATTTTCTGGTGCCGGGCAAGGGCAAGCTGAGCATCAAGTTCGTTCCCGAAGACGGCGGCGAAGTGATTGAGCGCGAGGTCTTTGACTTCCCAAGCAGCGGCGTCGCCATGAGCATGTATAACCTTGATGACTCTATCCGTGGTTTTGCGCAGTCGTGCTTCAACTACGGGCTGGATCTCGGCTGGCCGGTATACCTTTCGACCAAGAACACCATCCTCAAGGTCTATGACGGGCGCTTCAAGGACATCTTCCAGGAGGTGTTTGATGCCGATTTTGCCGAGCGCTTCAAGGCCAAGGGCCTGACCTACGAACACCGCCTGATCGACGACATGGTGGCCGCCGCCATGAAATGGTCGGGCGAATACGTCTGGGCATGTAAAAATTATGATGGCGATGTGCAATCCGACACCGTGGCCCAGGGCTTTGGCTCGCTGGGCCTGATGACCAGTGTGCTGATGACCCCCGATGGCCAGACCATCGAGGCAGAGGCTGCCCACGGCACCGTTACGCGCCATTACCGCCAACACCAGGCGGGCAACGAGACCTCCACCAACCCCATTGCCTCCATCTTCGCGTGGTCCCGGGGGCTGGCCTACCGGGGCAAATTTGACGCCACGCCCGATGTGGTCAAATTCGCCGAAACCCTGGAAAAGGTCTGCATCGACACCGTGGAATCAGGCCATATGACCAAGGATTTGGCCCTTTTGATCGGCCCCGACCAGAAATGGATGACCACCACCCAGTTCCTCGATCAGCTCGATGGCAACCTGAAAAAGGCCATGGCCAGCTGGTAAGCACCGGGTTTTAGCCCGTTTTCGGCCCCCCCGGTCTGATTTTGGGGTTGACGGGTGGCCCGCAATTCCTTACAAACCGCCCACTTGGACCGCTTCGGTGGGCCACAGGATTTTTTCGATTTCAAGGAGCCGACCCATGGCCAGAAAGTGCGACCTCACCGGCCGCGGCGTTCAGACCGGAAACAACGTTTCCCACGCCAAGAACCGTACCCGCCGCCGTTTCCTGCCCAACCTGCAGGACACCTCGCTGATGAGCGAAGCGCTGGGCGCGCCCGTGCGCATGCGCGTTTGCACGCGCACCATTCGCACCATCGAACACAACGGCGGGCTGGATGCCTTCCTGCTGGGCACAGCGAACAAGAAGCTCACCGAGGAAGCGCAGAAGCTCAAGCGTCGCGTCAAACGCGCCATTGCCAAAGCCGCCTAAGCTTCTCTACCCAAAGCATTAAAAAACCTGCGTTTTGATGAACGCGGGTTTTTTGTTGTCTTACGGCCTAAACTCCGGTCCGATGAAGCCTTGATTTTAGGGGAGGGGAGGTTGATATGCTTTCACGGTTTCACCCATCGCGGCGCGAACTGGTCCGGGCCTTGTTGCTGGCTGGCGGCTTTGCACCTGTCATGATGGCGCTGGTGCGTGGCGCAGGCGCCAATTCAAAGGTGCCGGTTGTTCCCGGCGTGCAGGAATTCGAAGGCGATTTTCGCGTGAACGGCGCCCTCGCAAAGGTTGGCCAGTCGGTCAGGCCCGGTGATGTGGTCACCACGGGGGCCAATGGCTCCGGCATTATCATCATTGGGTTGCACGCCTATACCATCCGCGAAAATAGTGAAATCGAGTTTTACGCCGAAGACTTTGTCGAGGACGAAAGCGGCGCCGTATCGGGCACCATCAAAATCCTTTCCGGGGCTGTGCTGTCGGTGTTTGGTAACACAAATACGACCATCCAGACCCCGGTGGCCAATATCGGTATTCGCGGCACCGCATGTTATGTCGACGCCAGCGACCCGGGGCGCACATACGCGTGCGTTTGTTACGGCAGGGGCGAACTGAGCGCCGCCAGCGATGGCCGCCACCTTGAAACGGTGGTCACCACCTATCACGATTCACCGCGCTACATTTACGCCCCCGGTGGGCCTAAGCGTATTGCGGTGGCCAAGGTCATCGACCATACGGATGCCGAGCTCCGCCTGCTGGAAAGGCTGGTTAACCGAAGGCCGCCGTTTGACCGGGCCGGGAAAAAAGGCGGCGGTGATTATTAATTGAGGTGGCTTTTGATTTTATCGGCCATGACCTGCGGTTCCGTTTCGTGGCGGAAGGCGGTCAGGAACGCACCGTCCGGGCCCATCAGGTAGAGGTAAGCGGTATGGCTCACGAGGTAAAATTTATCATCACCCTCTTTATCGGCTTCTTTTGAATAATAGGCTCGATACCCCTTGGCCGCAGATGCAATTTGTTCCGGGGTGCCGGTTAATCCGGTTATGCTTGGGTGGAAACTGCCGACATATTCTTTCAGCGCTTCAGCGGTGTCGCGTTCCGGGTCCACGGTAATGAACAGGGGCGCGATCTTGTCGGCGTCATCGCCCAAAATATCCAGCGCATCGCTGACAGAACTCAAGGCTGTCGGGCAGACATCGGGACAGAAAGTGTAACCGAAAAAGAGCAGCATATAACGACCCTTGAAATCAGTATCGCTTACGGTTTTCCCGTTGTGGTCGACAAGGGTAAAGGGGCCACCGATGGTGGGCGTGCCGGCGGATATGGATTTTCCGGACTGTACATCGGTCTCGCCGCCGACAATGAAATCCTTGAAGGCCCATGCCGTGATGATGGCCATCAATAAAACGGCGCCAACGATTATTATGTTTTTTCTCACGGTCAGGATCCTCATTTTTCTTGAACGCTATGCAATACCATCATGGCCGGGCTTAAACAACCGGTGACCGGAAAACAAAAACCCGCGCCTTTTTGAGGCACGGGTTTTGCTGATTGGGTGATGTAGCTCAGGCCAGATGGGTGTTAAAGAACGCCACCGTGCGGCTCCATGCCAGTTCCGCCGCGTCCTTGTCGTAACGCGGGGTGGTGTCGTTGTGAAAGCCGTGGTTCACGCCTGGATATATATGGGCTGTGTATGCCTTGTTGTTGGCCTTCAGCGCCGCTTCATAGGCTGGCCAGCCCTTGCCGATACGTTCGTCAAGCGCTGCATAGTGAAGCAGCAACGGCGCCTGTATATTCGGCACGTCCTCGGCCTTTGGCTGGCTGCCGTAAAACGGCACCGATGCCGCCAGATCGGGCAGGCGCACCGCCATGGCGTTACATACCCCGCCGCCATAACAAAAGCCGACACAGCCGACCTTGCCGTTGGAGTTGCCATCAGCCTTTAAATAGTCGTAGGCGGAAATGAAGTCTTCCGTCAGCTTGCCACGGTCGAGCGTTTTCTGCATGACCTTGCCTTCGTCGTCGGTACCGGGGTAGCCACCCAGTGGCGTCAGGCCATCAGGCGCCAGTGCGGTAAACCCGGCAATCGCCACGCGCCGCGCAACATCGGCAACGTAGGGGTTAAGGCCCCGGTTTTCGTGAATGACCACCACGGAGCCGCGTTTGCCGCCACCTGTGGGGCGCACCAGATAGCCCTTAACGGTGCCGTGGCCGTTGGGTGATGCGTATTCAATGGTTTCACCTTTGATGCGCGGGTCGTTTTCATCAACCTGGTTGGCCAGCGCATAATTAGGCGACAGCGCCTTAAGCAATGCCGTGGCGGTGGCCCCGCCAACGGCGAACTTGGTTGCGCCGTTGAGAAAGTCCCGCCGTTCGATCAAGCCGTGGGCGTAGCGATCATAGAGGTTCAACAAGCCCTGGTCGAAGTCGGCAGCTTTTTGTCGTTTCATGATGTTCTCCCCGTCATGTGTGTGTGCGGGCTATGGTATCAATGCCGGGCGCGCCCGGCGACGGGAAAGAAATGTACCTTTTCAGAAGGTTGCCGAGGAACGCTTGGGGGAACGGGCGAAAAAAAAGGCCGGGAAACAATCCCGGCCTTTGTTCAAACCTCTAATGTAAGAAGGGTTACTGGCCCATTTGCATGGAGCCGTGTTCCATCTTCATATCATTATGGCCCATGTTGCCACTCATGGCGCCGACAGCCTTCACGCTAACCATCACCTTGATCTTACCGGCTTTTTCAAACACCAGGGTCAGGGGGAAAGAAGTTCCTTCCTTGAAGGGCGCCTTCAGACCCATAAACATGACGTGATAGCCGCCGGGTTTAAGCGCGGTCATGCCGCCCGCGGGAACGGGAATGGCATCAACTTTGGTCATTTTCATCATGCCGCCCTCCATCAGGTGGGTATGCAGTTCGACTCTGGATGCAACGTCGGACTCGGCTGCAACCATGCGCTCAGCGCCGCCTACGTTGTGGACGGTCATAAAGGCTCCGCCAGCGGCTGCCTTGCCGGCCGAGGCGCGGGCCCAGACGTTTTCTACCTTGATGCTATCGGCGCTGGCGGCTGACGCTGCGACCAACAAGGTTGCTAAAACAGCAGGGGTTACTATTGATTTTATAATTTTCATAACTTCTTTCCTTTGAGTAGAGCGGTGCATAAGCGCGGCCCTCTTTTGCATAGGGGCTGGCTGCACAACCAATGGTGATTAACGGTAATTGGGTGACTTATGCAGGCGGCGCGCGCGCCAGGTTTGGCCGGCTTTTCCATGCCCGGGGAAGGCGCGCGACCTGGACGGCAACCGATGGCGTGTCGGCGATTTGTTGTTGCGTTGCAAGTGGCGCAGGCGGAAGGGAAGCTAAAGCCGAAAGCTGGCTCAGGCAGAGCGGGCATTCCAAGGCCAGCATACCCGTGGGTTTGGGCTGCTCGTCACCAAGGGCGGGAACGGCAATAAGTTTCACGCCCGACGCCGTGCAAACAACCATCAAACTTTGTGATGCCCGGCCCGGCCCATCAGCTTCATTAGCAGCCAGCGCATGGGTAAGCGGCATGAGCACCTGCACCATCAACGCGAGCAGGGCGATGCGTGCCGTCCATAAAAAGGACAGGCGGTGCTTATTGCGAACGGCTGGGCGGTGGATCATCAAGCTGAAAACCCTCAAGGTCAAACGATGGTCAATTCTATAGAATGATGGCCAGCTTTACACGACGACGGTCAATTTTCGACTGGAATATGCCTAAAAACCAGGAAATCGCCCATTATCCGGTAGGTCGCAAGTTGGCCGCCCCGCCCACCGGCGCTTCGTCGAACAGGTCTTCCAGCTCTGTCATGATGGTGCCGCCCAGTTCTTCGGCGTCAATAAGCGTGCAGGCGCGGCGGTAATAGCGCGTTACGTCATGGCCGATGCCAATGGCGATCAGCTCGACGGATGATTTATTTTCTATCCATTCGATGACATCGCGCAGGTGGCGTTCAAGGTAATTGCCGGGGTTGGTGCTGAGCGTGGCGTCATCCACCGGAGCGCCATCGGAAATAACCATCAGGATGCGCCGCTGTTCGGGTCGCGCCATAAGCCGGTTGTGAGCCCACATCAGGGCTTCGCCATCAATGTTTTCTTTGAGGATGCCTTCCTTCAGCATCAGGCCAAGGTTGCGCCGCACGCGCCGCCATGGCGCATCGGCTTCCTTGTAAACAATATGGCGCAGGTCGTTCAGGCGGCCGGGGTTTTCCGGCTTGTCGTCATCAACCCATTTTTCGCGCGACTTTCCACCCTTCCACGCACGAGTGGTAAAGCCCAGCACCTCGACCTTGACGCCGCAACGCTCGAGTGTTCGTGCCAGAATGTCGGCGCTGATGGCGGCAATGGTAATGGGCCTGCCGCGCATCGATCCGGAATTGTCTATCAACAGGGTGACCACGGTATCGCGGAAATCAGTATCCTTTTCCTGCTTGAACGACAGCGGGTGCATGGGGTCGACGACAACACGCGAAAGGCGCCCGGCATCGAGCAGCCCTTCTTCAAGGTCGAATGTCCATGATCGGGTCTGCTTGGCCATCAGGCGGCGCTGCAACCGGTTAGCCAGCTTGGCAACCACGCCCTGCAGGCTGGAAAGTTGTTTATCCAGCTGTTCGCGCAGGCGGTGCAGTTCTTCGGGTTCGCTAAGTTTTTCGGCAGAGACCACCTCGTCATGGGCAATGCAATAGGCGTGGTATGGCGGTGAGCGCACTTCGTTTTCGGGCCAGGTGTCGCCCTGCTGCGAAGGCCCAGCCGGGCTTTCACCACCCATGGCCATTTCGCCTTCGTCACCGGCGTCACCGCCTTCATCCATGAACACGGTATCGGTTACGGCCTGTGGGCCCAGCTGGCCAGTGCCATCATCTTTTGAATCGCCCTCGCCGTCGTCTTCACCCTCGTTTTCTTCGGGGTTTTGACCGGCGTCGTCTTCGGCTTCCTCGTCATCTTCCGGGTTGGTGGCGGGCATGTCGGAAAGCTCAAGCTCAGTCAACAGTTCCCGGCTGGCGAGGGCAAACGCTTCCTGGTCTTCCATGCTCGCTGCCATGCGATCCAGCGCATCGGGTGCTTTTTCGCCCAGCCAGCCACGCCAAAGGTCGGCCAGCCCCTTGGCCGCGTCGGGCAGGGGGCCGGGCGCAAGGCGTTCGCGCGCCAACAGGGCCAGCGCCTGGAACATGTGTTGCGGTTCGCGGGTTTCGATGTCGGTATAGGCTTCGGCGTTTTTGGCGTGCACGGCTTCGAGATTCAGGCGCGCACCGGGGAATGCCGCAGCGCCAAGGGCTTCGCAGCGCACCTGCTCGAACATGGCAAAAATTTTTCGTGCATCGTTACCGCCGGGCGCCATACGGCTGTGCAGGTGCTGGTCGTGATGCAGTAGGCGCAACGCTACCGTATCAGCGTGGCCACGCAGGCGCTGGATATCCATCAAGCTGGGCTTTTCCGTCGGTTCCGGCAGGACGGCGGTGGCACCGGAAAGGCTGGCGACTTCCAGCCCGCGCGAATAATTAACGGCCATTTCACGGCGTCTGGAAAGCGCCTTGAGAACCGCGCGGGTGGCGCGCTTTAGGGTGTCGGACTTGGTTTCATCGAGGGACAATTAGAACTCCTGATCGGTGTTCTAGTTTTTGGGCTGTGCGGCTATGGATTCTGGTAACTCGGAACCAAAGCAGCGCTGGTAATATTCAGCAACAATAGGCCGTTCCAGTTCATCGCACTTATTGAGGAAGCTGAGCCGGAACGCGGTGCCAACGTCGCCGAATATCTCTGCGTTTTCGGCCCAAGTGAGCACGGTGCGTGGGCTCATGACGGTCGAAATGTCGCCGCCGACAAAACCATCGCGCGAAAGATCGGCGACCCGCACCATGGCGGTAACGGTTTCACGGCCTTCGTCGGTGTCATAATGGGGAACCTTGGCCAGAATAATGGCGACTTCTTCCTTCAACGGCAGGTAGTTCAACGTGGCGACGATGTTCCAACGATCCATCTGTCCCTGGTTGATTTGCTGGGTGCCATGATAAAGCCCGGTGGTATCGCCAAGGCCGACCGTATTGGTGGTCGAAAACAGGCGAAAGTGCGGGTGCGGGTGAATAACCCGGCTTTGGTCGAGCAGGGTTAATTTGCCTTCGACTTCCAGTACGCGCTGGATAACGAACATAACATCGGGGCGCCCGGCATCGTATTCGTCAAACACCACCGCAACCGGGTGCTGCAACGCCCACGGCAAAAGGCCTTCGCGAAACTCCGTTACCTGGTGACCGTCTTTCACGACGATGGCATCTTTGCCCACCAGATCAATGCGCGAAATATGGCTGTCGAGGTTGACGCGCACCATGGGCCAGTTCAGCCGCGCGGCAACCTGCTCAATGTGCGTGGATTTACCAGTGCCGTGATAGCCCTGAATCATGACGCGGCGGTTATGCTTGAAGCCCGCCAGAATGGCCAGCGTGGTATCGAAATCAAACTGGTATGCAGAATCAATTTCGGGAACATGCTCCTCGCCAATGCTGAACGCCGGCACCTCAAGGTCAATATCAAGACCAAAGGTCTGGCGCACATCGAGCGTAATGTCGGGTGCATTAAGTGGGAACTCTCCGCCTTTTCCAGATGAAGTATCTTTTTGCTCAGCACTCATAATTTAAGTTCCGTCTCGTTTTTTATATCAAGGGGGGCAGGGTTGGCTGGCGAAGGTCTTTTTAAAGGGTCGCCAGAATCAAGCGATAGGCCTCGGCAATGTCTTTGAATTTTTCTTCGGATGCCTTATTGCCGTCATTGGCATCGGGGTGGTGGCGTTTGACCAGTGCCTTGTATCGCGTCTTGAGCGCATCCTTGGTCAATGGCGGTTCAAGGTCAAGCACGGCATAGGCGCGGGCCTCGTTGGTGTTAAAATAGGGCCGCGCCGGGCCTTCCTTGGCCTTGCTTTCCGGGCCCGGGCCGGCGGCGCCTTCAAAAACGCCGAAATCATCGCGGATGCGCGTACTGCCCGTGGGCCGCTTTTGGTCAGAACCCATTTTCCATGTCGGGCGCTGCCAGACCGAATCGCCACGTATTTCGGTTTCGACCTCGGCCTCGCTCAAGCCCTCGAAGTAATTCCACGATTTATTGTGCTCGCGAATGTGCTCAGCACAATACCAGACATGGTCACCGATCTGGCGGGGCGAGCGCGATGTGCGGTGCTCTCCGGTCTCGGGGCAACCCGGCCAATCGCACGTGCGTGTGGCTTCCGCTTTCTTGTCGCCAAGGGGAATGGAAAAGTCGGGCTTGTAGGCATGACTGCTCATGGCCTAACTATGGGCGTTCACTTGGGGCCATGCAAGAGTGGGGGCGGTGCATTGGGCTGAATCCAGCCGTTTTTTTTGGTAGTTTTTCCTTGAAGACAAAGCCGCCCATCCCCATTTCTTCGACAGCCCGGCCATAGCCTGTGAAAACGGAGTGTCGACCCATGAGCGTTCGCGCCACCCTGGAACAAAAACTCACCGCCGCTCTGGCGCCAAGCCGCCTTGAGGTGATTGACGATTCGGCCAGCCACGCTGGTCACGCCGGTGCACACGTAGAAGGCGAGAGCCACTTCAAGGTGGAAGTGGTGGCCGAATCTTTCGAAGGCTTAAACCGGGTTGCCCGCCAGCGCCTGGTTTATGCTGCTTTGGCTGAGGAACTGGCCGGGCGCGTTCATGCCCTTGAGGTCAGCGCCCGCACCCCGGGTGAGGATAAAACCAGTTAAACCAATTCGCTAATGGTTATCCGCAAAAAATGATGGAGGGGCGTAATGCTGCAAATGAGTATTAGTAAATCTTGCCTTGCGCGACCCGGGCTTTTCCGCTTTATTGAGCCCGCCTACGGGGGTGGGATGTGTTGTATACAACCATAAATAATTTATAATCATTAATACTATAAAAAAAGAGGTACTGGCCCTTGCCTTCCCCCGACAACCAACTCATCAGCCGCAACATCACCATCAATGCGCACCGCACCTCTATTCGCCTTGAGGGCCATATGTGGCATGCCTTTGACGAGGTGTGCCAACGCGAAGGTCTTTCCGCACACGACCTTTGCGCCCTGATCGACAAGGGCCGTCATGGTGCCAGCCGCACCGCCGCCGTTCGTGCGTTTATTGTCAGCTATTTCCGGGCCGCAGCAACCGATGAAGGCCACCGCCAGGCGGGCCACGGAAGCGCCGCCGAAGTCGCACACAGCCGCGCTGCCGTCACCAGCGGCTGAAAAAAACAATCCCTGCAAAACCGGTCTTCACGCCCCATTATCAGGTTCTGCGGTCTCTGACGGCGGGATAATGCGGATTGATGTAATCTGGCGGTGGTAGCGACGCATAATCTCAAAACGAAACCCGAAAAAGAGAAAACTTTGCCCAGCTTCGGGTATACGCCTTGCCTCGTGCAGGATAAGCCCGGCTATGGTTGCCGCTTCCTCATCGGGCAACTTCCAGCCGAATTGCCGGTTCAAGTCGCGAATGGTTACATCGCCCTGAACCACATAACTGCCATCAGGGTGAAGGTGAACACCACGAATATGCTTGTCATGCTCGTCATCAATTTCACCGACAATTTCTTCCAGAATATCCTCCAGCGTAACAATGCCGAGCAGGCTTCCATATTCGTCCACAACCAGTGAAAAGTGCTCGCGGCGTGAACGGAAGGCCTGAAGCTGTGAAGAAAGCTGGGTGTGCTCGGGCACGAACCATGGCTTTGCAGCAATGGACTGCACATTAAGTTCGTCCAGTTCCTTGCCCTGGTTTTTAAGGTTTTGCACTTCGCGCAGCAAGGCCTTGGCGTGAATAACCCCGACAATATTGTCGGGGTTGCCCTGCCATAAAGGCATGCGTGAATATGCACTTTCCAAAACCTGCGAAACAATGCTTTGGGGGTCATCGTCTATGTTGATGGTCTCGAGGTAGCGGCGGTGAATCATAATTTCACCCACCTGGACTTCCACAAGGTCAAGAACACTGGTCAGCATGTGGCGATGTTCGCCTGTATTTTCCTTATCGGCGTGCAATTCAATGGTGCCGCGCAGCACGCCCATTGAATCGTGGTAGGCGTCTTCGGTGTGCAGATTAAACCCGAACACCACAAACACCCCGCGCACAAACAGGTTGATGGTGCGAACGATGGGGGTCAGCACAAAAACGATGGCGTTAATCCACGGTGCGATGCCCAGCGCCGCGCGGTTGGCATGGCGAATGGCATAGGTTTTTGGCAAAATTTCTGAAAATACCAAAACCAGCAGGGTCATAACGGCCGTGGCGTAGATCACGCCAGCTTCACCGAACATGTCGATCAGCAGGCTGGTGGCCAGTGCGCTGGCCAGGATGTTGACCAGGTTATTGCCCAGCAAGATAGCACCTATCAGGCGTTCCTTGTGGTCGTGCAACTGATTAACCAGTCTGGCGCGGGGGTTTCCATCTTGCGCCAATTGGTGCATCAGTGGGCGCGAAGCGGCGGTTAGTGCCGTTTCTGAGCCAGAAAAAAAAGCAGACAAAACCAACAGAACAAAAATTGCGCCCGCTGTTATCAACATTGGCTTATCCGGGCGGATGGCCCGGCCTCCTTTCAGGAATTACTTGGAAATAAAAGCTTCCACCACGTCGTTCAGCGCGCCTTCATCAACATCGTTTGTGATGAAGGCATTGCCGATGGCGCGCAGCAGAATAAAGGTCAGCTTACCGTCCGCGACCTTTTTGTCGCGGCCCATGTGCTCGACCAGGGTTTTGGCTGCCCATTCGGTCGTGTGCACAGCGGAAAGGTCCACCGGCAGACCGACTTTTGCAAAGTGGGCCTGCACACGCTGAACATCGTGGTCGGGGCAAAGCCCCAAACGCCGGGACAGGTCAAACGCCATGACGGTGCCGATGGCCACCGCTTCGCCATGCAGCAATTTATCCGAATACCCGGTTTCGGCCTCCAGCGCGTGGCCAAACGTATGGCCGAGGTTCAGCAATGCGCGCTGGCCGCCTTCGCGTTCATCCGCAGCGACAACTTTGGCTTTGGCCGCGCAACTGGTGCGGATGGCATAGGTGCGGGCGTCATCATTACCTTTGATGATGCTTTCGCCATTTTGTTCCAGCCAGTCGAAGAACCCGATGTCGCCAATCAGGCCATATTTAACCACCTCGGCGTAACCGGACAGCACTTCGCGAGGGGGCAGGGTATCAAGCGCCTTGGTGTCGGCGATCACCAGCCGGGGCTGGTAAAAGGCACCGATAAGGTTTTTGCCGTGCGGAGAATTAATGCCGGTTTTGCCACCGACGGAACTGTCCACCTGCGAAAGCAGGGTTGTCGGCACCTGCACGAACGCTATGCCGCGCAACGTAATGGCGGCGGCAAAGCCGACCAGGTCACCGATGACGCCACCACCCAATGCCACCAGCGTGGTGTCGCGTTCTACCTTTTGTTCCAAAAGGCGTTCGCACAGGGCCTCCAGCTGGGCGTGGCTTTTGGCTTCTTCTCCCGGCGGCAGAATAATAGACGCCGCAGAAATTCCTGCGTCTTCAAGCGAGGCCATGAGCAATGGCAGATAATGAGGAGCAACGTTTTGATCCGTCACCACAACCACGCGCGGTTGTTTCAGTACCGGCGCCATCAGGCCTCCGGCGCTGGCAATCAGGTCGGGGCCAATGACAATATCATAGCCGCGCTCACCCAGCTCGACGTGCAAGGTCTCCGTTGCGACTTTTGCGGCTTTGGGGGTTTTGGGCCCGCTCATGATGGTTGTTCCTGATTTCTGTCCAACGCTTCGATAATGCACCCGACCATTACGTCAAGCGAGTTGTTATCGCCTTCAATGGTGATGTCGGCTTCAGCATAAACGGGATAACGCTCAGTGATGAGCTTTTCCAGTATGGCTTTCGGGTCGCCTTTGTTGAGCAACGGCCTGTCGTCACGACGCGATGTGCGCTCGAGCAAGGTGTCGAGGCCAGCCTTCAGCCACACCGAAACCGCGGTCTCGGCGATTTTACCCCTGATCTGCTCATCCATGAACGCACCACCACCGGTGGCGATGACCTGCGGGCCCGTATCGAGCAGGCGTAACAGGACGCGCCGTTCCCCGTCTCGGAACGCGGCCTCGCCATAAACCTCGAATATATCGTCGATGGAAAGACCAGCGGCTTTTTCAATCTCATCGTCGGCATCGACGAAGGGAATCCCCAGTTTTTTGGCCAGGCGCCGCCCGACACTGCTCTTGCCGGCCCCCATCAGGCCAATCAGGGCGATTGAGCGGGGAAAATTATGGGTTTTTTCTGTTGTCATGCTGTCCTGAGGTTTTGACCTTGCGTGTGGCTGACCATGGCCTGTAAGGCGTTGAAAGGGCAGGGCCGAGCCGATACACTGCCGGAAATTTGCCACACTTGGAACCTAGCATAAAGGCCAGATGGACAGGAATGGGACAGGTTTGGGCCGGACGCCCGGCCCCATAGGGGTTGTGGCGGGCGGTCAGGCCCGATAAAGCAGTCTCAGGCTTTCGACTGAAGGCCCCCTGATCTGCCGGTTTGGCCGGTCTGAACAAGAGGATTTGATGAAAAAATTATCTGCGTTGGTTTTTTTCCTGGTCGTCGCCGTGGTTGTCGGTGGTGGCGTGTTCCTGTCGACGTGGGACATTCCCGCACCCGTTGCCAAGGTTGAGAAGGTGATTCCGGATGACCGCTTCCCACGCTGAACGCGTTTTTTTCAAGAAATCAAACTTTACGCTGGGTGCCGCCACAGCGTTAGCGTTGGCAGTGGTGCCAGCCATGAGCCTTGCCCAAAGCGGGCCGATTGATCTTTCGCCGCCAACACCGCCAATGGTCGCAGAGCCCGCTTCGCCTCAGGGCATCCAATCGCAAACCGAAGTTATCACGCCACCGGTTATGGTGGAGCCCGCCAGCGCCATCCACATTGAGGGTCTAAGCGATGTCAACGTCGACATCATCGGTGTGCTGGCGGAAAGTCAGGGCGGCTTCAGCCGCGACCTGTGGTTTGGCATGGGCCGTGGCGAAATTGAAAGCCTGATGGCCAAACTACCGGTAACGACATCTTCGCCAACGGTGCGTGATCTATTACGCCGCATCCTGCTCAGCGCCGCCGATGTGCCGGAAGGTGAACCCGGCACGTTAATCGCGCTGCGCGCCCGCGCCCTTACCGACATGGGTGATTTTGTCGGCGTCACCACCTTGATGAACGCGGTACCGGCCCGCGGCACGCATAAGGAGCTGTTGCGCATTGAAGTTGATACCCGCTTTCTCACCGGCGACATTGCGCGTGCCTGTGAACTGGCACAGCTTTACATGGCCGAAGAAAGCTCAACCTATTGGCAAAAGGCTTTCATTTTCTGCCAGGCCCTTTCAGGCCAGCATGATGCTGCCGGGCTGGGTGTGTCGCTGTTGCGTGAAATGGGTGCCGAAGACAAGGTTTTCTATTCGTTGATTGATTATCTTGGTGCCGGTGGCCGCGCCCCACGAATTGATTCCCTTCCCGACCCCCAGCCCCTTCATCTGGCGCTGGCACGGACAGCTAAAATGCGCCTGCCCGGCGATGTGCTTGAATCCAACCGCCCGGGCGTGCTGCGCGCCATCGCCATCAGCCCCAACGCCACACCCGAACTGCGCCTCGAGGCAGCCGAACGTGCCGAGGTTGCCGGTGCGTTTCCGGTCGATGCGCTGCGTCAGCTTTATGCTTCCATCCAGTTTCCCGCCGATGCCCTGCGCAATCCGCTTAAAAGCAGCGCCAAGCGCTCGGGGCCCATGAGCCGCGCCCTTTTATATCGCGCTTCATTGATGCAAACCGCGGCTGACGCCCAGGCCAAGGGGCTGGCACAGGCCCTTTCCAAGGCCCGCGAAGGCGGGCGCTACGCATCAACCGCGCGTGCCTTTCTGCCGATCCTTAGCCGCGTGCCCCCGGTGCCGGAACTGGCGTGGTTTGCGCCCGAGGCCATTCGCGCATTCTTGATGTCGGGACGCCATGATGATGCCAAGCCGTGGTTTGCGATGTTGGAAGCGGCCGCCACACGAGACGATTCTCTGGCCCGGCAACTGGAAGTCCTGATGCCTGTGGCCAAGCTTTCCGGGTTTGAGGCTGCCGATGACTGGCCAATGACCAAACTGGAAGACTGGTGGAAAGCACTGGAACAAACGCTTGATCAGGCGCAAATCCAGACCGATACGGCGCGTGATAATGCCGCCCTTCTGGCCGCCGTGTTTGATGCCCTTGGCGAGCCCGTCCCCGACACCTTGTGGGTCGCGCTGCTGGAAGGCCCCGAGCGGCGCACCGCGCTGGCGCCCCACCCTGCATTGTGGTTCCGCCTCGACGCCGCCGCCGGGCGCGCACACGTTGGCGAAACGGTATTGCTGGCGATGGTTATTCTGGGCGACGGCGGCCCGGCGCGTGCCGAGCCGATGGTCTTGCATCGGGTGTTGCAATCGCTGAGAACCGTTGGTCTGGGCCCCGAGGCCCGCGCTATGGCACTGGAAGCGATTATCAATGCCGGTCTTTAAGAAACGGCGACCACTTTAAGTTTTATTTCAGCGCCTATTCTCTTTTCCGGTCTTTCCTGGAGGACACTTTGGCCAAACGGCGATCCAACCCCGAGGCGCCATCGCGAACGGTTGAAGCCTTTCTCGAAATGCTGGCTGCCGAGCGCGGCGCCGCCAACAACACCATTGAATCTTATGGTCGCGACCTGGCCGATTTTACCCATTTCGCAACCGAGCGCGGGGCTTCTGCCAAAAGCGCCGATGCCCAGTTATTGAAAAAATACCTCGCCCACCTGGCGGCCAGCGGGTTGGCGGCCAGCACGGCGGCGAGAAGGCTTTCGACGTTGCGCCAGTTTTTTCGCTTTCTTTACGCCGAACGCCTGCGAACTGACGACCCCAGCGCCGCGCTGGACAGCCCCAGGCGTGGCCACAGCCTGCCGAAATATCTTTCCGAGGCCGAGGTTGAGGCCCTGCTGGATGCAGCAAACCGCCGCACCGGGGCCGATGGCATTAGGCTGGCGGCCCTGATGGAGGTTCTCTATGCCACGGGCTTGCGCGTTTCGGAACTGGTTGGCCTGCCGGTTCGTGCGCTTTCGCGCGATGGCCTGATGCTTAACGTGCGCGGCAAGGGTGGCAAGGAACGGCTGGTTCCGCTCTCGGAACCGGCGCTGGATGCGCTGAAGGCTTATATTGCGGTGCGCGATGGCTTCATCGCCAACAAGGCCAAGGCACAAAAGCCCACATCAGCATGGCTGTTTCCATCGCGCGGGCGTTCTGGTTTTTTGACCCGGGCGCGTTTTGGCCAATTGCTGAAGGAACTGGCCCTTGAGGCTGGCATCGAGGCCTCACGCGTATCGCCACACGTTTTGCGCCATTCCTTCGCCAGCCACCTGTTGGCCCATGGCGCCGACCTCAGGACGTTGCAGCAGATGTTGGGCCACGCCGATATCGCCACCACCCAGATTTACACCCACGTTTTGGATGCGCGCCTCAAAAGCCTGGTTGCCACCGCCCACCCCTTGGCTGACGCCATAGCGGCCCCGGCTGAGGACGAGGATTAAAAAGAGGGTGATTTTACCCGCCCGACCCGATAACAATGGATACTGAATAGCCCCTCCCCAGATAAAGACGGAGTTTACTCCCATGAGCTTTACCCTGATCGAACAAGCCCCCGCCCGCCTTAATCGCTCGGAACTGGCGGTGCCGGCCTCCAGCATCAAGTTTATCGAAAAGGCCGCACAAGGTAACGCCGATGTGGTGTTCCTCGACCTTGAGGATGCCGTGGCGCCGAACGACAAGGAGCAGGCGCGCAAGAACGCAATTGTGGCGATCAACGACCTTGACTGGACGGGCAAGACCCTTTCGGTGCGCATCAACGGCCTGGACACACATTATATGTATCGCGATGTGGTGGATGTGGTTGAGCAGGCGGGCGCCAAGCTCGACTTGATCATGATTCCCAAGGTTGGCACGGCGGCGGATGTGTATGCGCTCGATATGCTGGTTACCCAGGTAGAAGACGCCATGGGCCTGAAGAAGCGCATCGGTTTTGAGCTGATTATAGAAACCGCGCTCGGTATGGCCAACGTTCATGAAATCGCCAGCGCCTCCCCACGCATTGAATCGTTGCATTTTGGCGTTGCCGATTACGCGGCCTCGACCAAAGCGCGCACCACCAACATCGGCGGCCCCAATGCCGACTATGGTGTGCTGACCGATGCCGAGGAAGGCAAGGAACGCGATTACCATTGGGGTGATATGTGGCATTACGCCATTGCCCGCATGGTGGTTGCGGCGCGCGCCAACGGCTTGCGTCCTGTGGATGGCCCTTTTGGTGACATTAAGGATGCCGAAGGTTACAAGGCACAAGGTATGCGTGCCGCCGTGCTGGGCTGCGAAGGCAAGTGGGCTATTCATCCCAGCCAGGTTGACCAGGCCAATGAACTGTTCAGTCCGTCAGAAGCCGAAATGGACAAGGCGAAGCGCATTATTGAAGCCATGGAACAGGCCCAGAAAGAAGGCAAGGGCGCCGTTACGCTCGATGGCCGCCTTATCGATATTGCGTCTATCAAGCAGGCGGAAGTGGTCGTCAAGAAAGCAGAAATCATCAACAACGCGAAATAACCGTGCAAACAATAACAAGGGCTGATTAAAAAACGCCATGCAGCATTATCTAGACTTTGAAAAACCCATCGCCGAACTTGAACGCAAGATTGAAGAACTGCGCCATATTACCGGCGACAGCGGGGTCAACATTGCCGATGAGGTTTCCAAGCTTCAGGCCAAGGTGGACAAGCAACTGCGTACCGTCTACGGCAAGCTTGATGCGTGGCAAAAGACACAGGTAGCCCGCCATCCCGAACGCCCACATACGCTCGATTACATCGAGCCACTGATTGAGGATTTCACGCCGCTGGCTGGTGATCGCCTGTTCGCTGAAGACGAAGCCGTCGTCGGCGGGCTGGGGCGTTTCCATGGCCGCTCGGTCATGGTGATTGGTATTGAAAAGGGGTCTGACACCCAGGAACGCCTGCGCCACAACTTCGGCATGGCGCGCCCGGAAGGCTACCGCAAGGCGCAACGCCTGATGAAAATGGCCGATCGCTTCAACCTGCCAATTATCGCACTGGTGGACACACCCGGCGCCTTTCCCGGCGCCGATGCCGAGGCGCGCGGCCAGGCCGAAGCCATTGCGCGTTCGCTGGAAGTCAGCTTTCAGATCAAGGTGCCGTTTGTTTCGGTGATTATTGGCGAAGGCGGCTCCGGCGGCGCTATCGCCATCGCGTGTGCCAATGCTGTGATTATGTTGGAGCACGCCATCTATTCGGTCATTTCACCGGAAGGCTGCGCCTCCATCCTGTGGCGTGATGGCGCCCGCTCTAAGGATGCGGCCGAGGCTCTTCGCCTGACGGCATCGGACCTGATGGAACTCGGTGTGGTCGATGTGGTGGTGCCGGAACCGCTGGGCGGCGCACATCGCGATCCGGAAGCGATAATCCGCTCGGTAGATGCGGAAATCGAATACCAGCTCAAACAGATGGAAACCCTCGACAGAGGGCAACTCAAAGCCAAGCGCCGGGAAAAATATCTTGAGATGGGCCAGAAGGGGCTCTCTTAAACCTTCTTAAGCAAACTTCTCAGCCCACCTTGCCGTGACAATGCTTGTATTTCTTACCTGAATTGCACGGGCACGGTTCGTTGCGGCTGATCCGCCCCCAGGTTGCAGGGTCTTGCGCGTCGCGTTCACCAACCGGTTTGCGCGAAAGCGCCTGTAACGGCACCGCCGCAGCATCTTTCTTTTGGGCAAAGGCCGGGTCATCGCGGGTTTCAACGGTCTTGGCGGGGACACTGGCGAAGCTTTCATCAATGCCCCCTTGCGGTTCAGTCTGTAATTCAACGTGCGAAAGAATAAGCGATACGCGCTCGCGCAAGCCGTTGATCATGTCTTCAAACAGGTTGAAGGCCTCGGTTTTATATTCGTTGAGCGGATCACGCTGGGCATAGGCACGAAGGCCAATACCCTGACGTAGGTGGTCGAGCGTCAGCAAGTGCTCTTTCCACATCTGGTCGAGGATTTGCAGCAACAGGCTCTTTTCCACTTCGCGCATGACTTCCGGTCCGTAGCGCGATGCCTTTTCTGCCATTTTACGGTCTACGGCATCGGTCAGGCGGGCCAGGATTTCCTGATCAGCAATGCCATCTTCCTTGGCCCAATCGGCTAACGGCAGGTCGAGGCCGAAAATGCGCCGCACTTCCTCGTGCAGGGTGTCGATGTTCCATTCCTCGGCATAGGCCTTTTCGGGAATTGAAGTGGCCACCAAGTCTTCAATCACCTGATGGCGCATGTCGCCGACATCATCGGAAACGTCGTCTGCGGCCATCAGCTCTTTGCGCTGTTCGTATATGACTTTGCGCTGGTCATTCATAACATCGTCAAACTTAAGCAGGCTTTTGCGAATTTCGAAATTGCTGTTCTCAACTTTTTGTTGAGCCTTTTCCAGCGCCTTGTTGATCCACGGATGGACAATGGCTTCGCCTTCCTCAAGCCCCAGCTTGACCAACATGCTGTCTATGCGGTCAGAACCGAAAATACGCATCAGGTCGTCTTCCAACGAAAGGAAGAAAACAGACGCCCCCGGATCGCCCTGGCGTCCGGCACGACCGCGAAGCTGGTTATCAATACGGCGGCTTTCGTGGCGTTCGGTGCCGACGATAAACAGGCCACCGGCTGCCAGCACAATCAAGCGGTTGGCCTCTATCTCGGCCTTTATTTTTTCTTCATCGGCGCCTTCTTCGTTCATGCGCATTTCCAGGTTGCCGCCCAGCTGGATATCGGTGCCGCGGCCAGCCATGTTGGTGGCAATGGTCACGGCGCCGGGAAGGCCAGCCCGTGAAATGATATGTGCTTCCTGTTCGTGGTGGCGCGCATTGAGGACGTTGTGTTCAATGTTTCTGGCCTTCAACACTTCGGAAAGCTGTTCCGAACGATCAATGGAAACGGTGCCCACCAGAACCGGCTGTTGGCGTTTGTTGCAATCTTGTATCAGGTCAACAATGGAATCATATTTTTCGATTGCGGTGCGATAAACCACATCGTGTTGGTCATCGCGGATGCACTCAACATTGGTTGGAATATCCACCACCTCGAGGTTATAAATCTCGGAAAACTCTGCGGCTTCGGTCATGGCGGTACCGGTCATGCCCGCCAGTGTGGGGTACATGCGGAAATAATTCTGGAAGGTGATGGAGGCCAGAGTCTGGTTTTCGTGTTGGATGGAAACGTGTTCTTTGGCTTCCAGCGCCTGGTGAAGCCCTTCTGAATAGCGGCGCCCTTCCATCATGCGACCGGTAAACTCATCAATAATAATGACCTTGTCGTCCTTGACGATGTAATCGGTATCACGTTGGAACATCATGTGCGCTTTAAGCGCCTGGTTGACGTGGTGAACCAGCGAAACATTGCCTATGTCATACAGGCTTCCTTCGGTCATCAGCCCGTCCTCGCGCAACATGACTTCTACTTTTTCGTTGCCGGCATCGGTCAGGACTATTGATTTTGCTTTTTCGTCTTTTTCGTAATCATCAGCGGTCAGCTTCGGTATCAGCTTATCGATTGAGGAATACAGTTCCGATGAATTTTCGGCCGGGCCGGATATAATCAACGGTGTGCGCGATTCATCAATCAGGATAGAATCGACCTCATCAACGATAGCGAACTGGAAGTCGCGCTGCACCATATCGTCCAGGCGGTGCTTCATGTTGTCACGCAGGTAATCGAAGCCAAGTTCGTTATTGGTGCCGTATGTTATGTCGGCGCCATACGCTACCTTGCGTTCTGCGTCGCTTAGGTCATGTTTGATGCAGCCAACGCTAAGACCGAGGAAATTGTAAATCTGACCCATCCATTTAGCGTCACGTTCGGCAAGATAATCATTAACCGTCACAATATGCACACCGCCGCCGGTCAGTGCGTGCAGGTATGCCGACAGTGTAGATGTTAGTGTTTTGCCTTCACCAGTGCGCATTTCTGCAATCTGGCCACGGTGCAACACAATGCCGCCAATTAATTGCACATCGAAGTGGCGTTGGCCCAGAACACGTTTGGCGGCTTCGCGCACGGTGGCGAAAGCATCAATCAATAAGTCATCAAGGCTTTCACCAGCCCCATGGCGTTGCTTGAGCCAGTCGGTGCGCGCCTTTAGTTCGTCATCGGAAAGAGGTTCCAGCTCGGGCTCAATGGCGTTGATGGCATCGAGCGTTTTGCTAAGACCCTTGATGTAGCGTTCGTTGGCGGAACCGAAGAGGCGTTTGGCGAACCGACCGATCATGGCGGGGGATTTTCCTGTCTATATCTATGCGCTGGGGCCGGTAGATCGGGGGCAGGGCATAAATGCCCTCCGGCCCCTGACCTCCCCGGGCCCTAACCATATGGGAAGGCAAGAAGTAGTGGTGCCCGCGCGCCCTGTCAATGTGTCCGCAGGGCGATAGTGCAAAAGAACCGATATGAGCCGGGCCGGAAGGTGAAACATGGGGGCGCTTAGCCATAGTCCGAATATGGCCTTGATCCTTTTTGGATGATGTGTGATAAAGATCACAATTGAAAAGGGCCACCTAAGTGCCCTTATTTTAAGGCTTATATTGTTCCGCATACGCAATGAAATACGTTGCTCAGGTGCCCGGAACAAGGAAATATCAGCCTGAACCATGCTCTCAAGGGAAGCTTGCCACCGTTTCGGGGTGGCAAAATGCGATTATTTGCGCCGTGTCCAGGCCCGGTGCGCTTTTGGAGTGAAAACAGGTTATGCGTCTTAAACAATTGGAAAGTATCCGCGTTGTGCTCGCCGATCCATCGAGCAAATTCCGCAAGGAGCTGAAAGAAGCCCTGATGAAGGCGGGAATGCGCAATATTCTCGATACCGGTAACCTGGGCCAGATTCAAAAGGCCGTTGAGGCCAACTGCGTGGATTTGATCATCGCCGATACGAACCTCCCTGAAGGCAGCATCAACGATTTCATCCACGACATCCGTCACCGGGCGATTGGCAGTAACCCGTTCATCGTTACCGTGACCATGATTTCTAAACCCTCAGCCGACCTTGTGAGCAATGCCATCGATTCCGGCACCGACCACATTATTATCAAGCCCTTTGAGGTAAGCGCCCTTGTTGACCAGATTCTGGAGCTGACGCTGACGCGAAAACGGTTTGTTGTTACCACCGATTACATCGGCCCCGACCGACGCACTCAAAAACGTGAAGGTTCCATGGACGTGCCGCGCATCGAGGTGCCCAACCCGCTGCGCCAGCGCATGACAGGCCAAATGCGCGAAACCACCGTGCGGCGTTCCATTGAATCTGTGTGGTCAACCATCAATGAACAAAAGGTCGAACGCTACGCCTACCAGATTGAATGGCTACTGGACCGCATTATCCCCGAAGTCACGCTTGAAGAAAAAAGCCCTGACTTTAACAAACACATTAAAAAACTGATGTGGGTTGCGAACGATATGAGCGCCCGCATCAAAGATACCAACTTCGCCCATGTGCGTGAAATGATCATGACGTTTTCCAATATGATAAATGGTGCAGGTGACGCCGGGATATCGCCACAGGATGTGCGTTTGCTGATGAAACTTTCTGAATTAATCAGCGAGGCTTTCTCCAGAGATGAAGACTTTGAGCAATCCGCCGAGCGCCTGAAAAGGGAAAGTCAGGAAAGGCAAAATGCCAAAAATACCATTTTGCTGGATGGTGACCTTATGCCGACAAACGCTCAGAATGCGAACCCTGATCAATCGGACCCTAACGCGGTCAAAATGGCTTCATAAAACAACCCCCGTTGCTGTTGGTATGGCGTGCAATACACGAACCCTTGTGCGCCCGCGCCCCTGGGTGCTTAATAGGCGCCTGATAAGTTATGGTCACAACCGATAGCGGGGGCCACCCATCATGGCAAACCGGTTCATTTCCATATTATTCGTATTTCTTTTTTCCGCCCTGTCTTCGGCGGTTCCGGCTTTTGGTGCCGGTGACGACACGGTGGTGGCGCGGGTCAACGGCGAGCCCATTACCCTGGCCGAAGTCGAGGAAGCCCGCCTGTTGTTGCCATTGGAAATGCAAGCCATGTCGCTTGGCGAGATTATGCCCATTGTGCGCGAGGCCATTATCGATACCCGCATCGCTGCCGCCCAGGCGCGCCTTATGGGTATTGAGCGCGAACAGGAATACAAACTTCGCGTGAAGCGCCTTTCCGGGCAGGTGTTGGAGCGCATATTGCTGGCCCGCGAAATCAGGGCCAAGGTTTCCGAAAGCGAGATTGAGGAACGCTACAACAAGGCTGTCGCTTTTTATGAGGGCAGCGAAGAAGTGCGCGCGCGCCACATCTTGTTGGCCAGCGAGACCGAGGCCCGCGATATTATCGCCCAGCTCGAAGCCGGAGGTGACTTCATCAAGCTGGCTAAGGCCAATTCCATTGGCCCGTCGGCACCCGGCGGCGGTGACCTCGGCTGGTTTTTGAAGGGGCGCATGGTGCCGGCGTTTGAAAAGGCGGTCTTTGCGCTTGAGCCCGGTGCCTATACGGCCGTACCCGTTCAAACGCCGTTTGGCTGGCATATTATTCGCCTCGAAGACCGCCGTGAACCGCGAATTCCTACCTTTGCCGAGGCCCGCGAGAACCTGCTGCGCGAGCGATCGGCGGAAATTGTCCAGGCGCTGAAGGCGGCGTTGCGCAAGGATGCCACCATCGAGCGCTATTCCATCACCGGCGAGATCGAAACCCCGGTTGCCAGCCCGGCTGAAACCCAATAAAACGGCTTTTCTGACCGGAACCATCACCACTGGGAAAACATCATGGCTTCAAAGCCACCCGTATCGCCGCTGGCGCCCAAGTCTGTGACTGAGTCCAGCCCATCCCTGCCGCCCGTTGCTGGTGTGCGGCTGGCTGCGGGCGCGTGTGGGCTGCGTTACAAGGGGCGCACCGACCTGATGGTCTGTGAACTGGCCGAAGGCACGCAGGTTGCGGGCGTGTTCACGCGTTCCAAAACGGCGTCGGCGCCGGTGCTCAGGTGCCGTGAGCATCTGGCCACGGGAACGGCGCGCGCCTTGGTGGTCAATTCCGGGAACGCCAACGCCTTCACCGGTGGTGTTGGCGAGCGCTCCGTCGACCAGGTGACCAACAAAGCCGCCGAATTATTCAAGTGTGCACCGGCTTCGGTGTTTACGGCGTCTACCGGCGTTATCGGTGAGGCGCTGGATGATGGCAAAATTACAAACATGCTCGGCGAAATGGCATTGCAACTCAGTGACGATGCGTGGACGGATGCCGCGCTCGCCATTATGACCACGGATACCTTTCCCAAGGCCGTTACCCGCAAGACCCAAATCAGCGGCAAGCCTGTCACCATTAACGCCATTGCCAAGGGATCCGGCATGATCATGCCGGACATGGCGACCATGCTGTCGTTCGTGTTTACCGATGCCGATATCGGCAATGATGTATTGCAGGCTTTGTTGGAAAAGGCGGTTGAGCCGAGTTTTAATTCCATCACCGTAGACAGCGATACTTCTACATCTGATACCGTGTTGATGTTCGCCACGGCGAAGGCGGGTAACGCCAGGCCGCAATCGCCATCCGATGAAGCGCTGGATGATTTCGAGGATGCATTGGCCAGCGCGCTTTTGGAACTGGCCCAGTTGATCGTCCGCGATGGCGAAGGGGCATCGAAATTTATTGCCATTACCGTCACCGGCGCTGAAAACGATGTGGCCGCAAAGCGCATTGCCCTTTCCATAGCCAATTCGCCATTGGTCAAAACCGCCATTGCCGCCGAAGACGCAAACTGGGGCCGTATTGTCATGGCCGTGGGCAAGGCGGGCGAAGCGGCGGACCGCGACAAGCTGCTCATCAATATTGGCGGCACGGTCATCACCGAGGCAGGGAAGGTGGTTGAAGACTACGACGAAGGCCCGGTTGCCACGCACATGAAGGGCGATGAAATTGATATCATGGTTGATATCGGAATCGGCAACGGCGCGTGGACGGTGTGGACGTGCGACCTGACCCACGGTTATATTGATATCAACGCCAGCTATCGTTCCTGAACCCGCTCTAAAAGGGCCATGGCATGGAATCAAATTGCAGAAATGGTATCCGCCCGTGGATGGGTGCGCCGGTCGAAACCAACCGCCTGACGCTGCGCCTACTGGTAGACGCCCACGCGCCCGCACTGGTGACGCACCTGGACGATCGGGAAATCAGCGACACCACCGCCCACATTCCCCACCCCTTTGACCTTGGCGATGCCCGCGAGCTGATTGAGCGGGCACGAAACGGCCGCGACACCGGCGCCGAGGTCATGCTGGCCATTACCCTTCGCGAAACCGGCGAACTGGTCGGCGCCATCGGCGTGTTGCTGGAAGGCGAAACATCGGAAAACAGGTCGGGCGAAATCGGCTATTGGGTGGCCAAAGCCCATTGGGGCGATGGCATCGCCACTGAGGCCTTGCGCGCCATGGTGCGGTTCACCTTTGAACATTTCCCCGTCCAGCGCGTGACGGCCAGCTCCATGATCCGCAACCCGGCGTCGGACCGTGTGCTCGCCAAGGCCGGGTTGGCGTTTGTCAACGAAGGCGATGGTGCGCGTGGGCGTTGCAGCGGCGAGACGGTGCGTTTTTATGCGCTGACCCGCGAAGCATGGCTGGCGCACCTGGCGGGGCTGCCCCGGTTGCTGGTTTCGGCGGTTGCCATGGTGGATACCGATGGCCGCGTGCTGTTGCAACAACGGCCCAAGGGTAAGGCCATGGCCGGCACGTGGGAATTCCCCGGCGGGAAAATCCATCAAGATGAAACCCCGGAAGCCGCCCTGGTGCGCGAGCTAAAAGAGGAACTGGGCGTCGATGTTTCCACCGGCTGTCTGGCGCCGCTGACCTTCGCCAGCCACGCTTACGACACTTTTCACCTGGTGATGATGCTTTATGTTTGCCGCAACTGGGAAGGCACCGCCGAGGGCCGGGAAGGCCAGCACCTGAAATGGGTCAGGCCCAACCGCATGGCCGACCTTGCCATGCCACCGGCCGATGTGCCGCTGGTGGCGATGCTTAGGGATATTCTCTAGGGGCGATATCCTATAGACTTCCTGCCATGGAAAACACAGCCACCGCCGCCATCATTATTATCGGCAACGAAGTGCTGTCGGGCCGCACGCAAGATGTGAACGTCAACTATATTGCCGGTGAACTGAGCGCCCTCGGCATTCGGCTGGCCGAGGTGCGCATCATCGCCGATGTTGAGGCCGACATTGTGGCCGCGGTTAACGCATGCCGAAAACAATACACCTATGTGTTCACCACTGGCGGCATCGGCGGCACCCATGATGACATTACGGCCAAATGCATCGCCGCCGCCTTCGACCTTGCGTTCAGCCGCCACCCGGCAGCGGAAAAAATATTACTCGCCCATTATGAAGCCGCTGACCTGAACGAAGCGCGCCTTTCCATGGCCGACATGCCCGAAGGCGCCGCCTTAATCCTCAACCCCATATCGGGTGCGCCCGGTTTCCGGGTTGAAAACGTTTTTGTGCTGGCGGGCGTACCGGCTATTGCGCGCGCCATGTTTGAAGGGGTGCGCGGTGAACTGGCGGGCGGCAAGCAGCTGCTCAGCAAGTCCATCCACACCGACCTGACCGAAGGCATTATCGCCACCGACATGGCGGCCATTGACGCCAGCCACCCGGCAGTTGAAATCGGCTCTTACCCGTTTTTCCGTCTCAAGCGCTTCGGCGTTAACCTGGTGGTGAGGGGCGAAAGCGACGCCGCCATCGACGCCGCCATCGCGGATTTAACGGCCATGATCAAGGGCCACGGCGGTCACGCCGCGCCGGGCGAAAGCGTCGGCGAGCCTTTATCGTAAGGTCACTTGAAACGGTTCCGCCGGGCGGTTAGGTTTGGCGCAATTCGTGATGCCAATATATGCGGGCGTGATGGAATTGGTAGACATATGGGACTTAAAATCCCAAGGGCTTCGGCCCGTGCGAGTTCAAGTCTCGCCGCCCGCACCACGAGCCCTAGCCTGAGCTTGGCATTGCCTTTTAACAATAAAGGCAAAGCCATATAGCGAAGCAGGGTGAAGTGCCCCGCAGGGAAAGTAGTTTTCGGCAAATTTCTTCGAAGGGATCGAGGCAGGGCGAAGTCCCCCGGAGGGGCTTTTTATGCTAGGCTTTTGCCATGAACGATGACCCTAAAGACGCCAGATTCAACGAACGCGCACCGGGTGAGCGTAGCCCGGGCGACGGTTTCGACGACAGCGTTGACGACATCGCCAAGCTGCTCACCCAGCGGCGCATCATCTACGGCCTGTTTGCCGTTGGCAGCCTGTTTTTCCCCGCCATGATTGCAGGCTTGATTGTCGCCTATATCGCGCGCGGCGAAATCCACGCCAGGGAAAAAGCGCGCCACGGTGAAGCGTGGCTGGAAAGCCATTATACGTTTCTCATTCGCACGTTCTGGATCGGCCTGCTGTATTCCCTCATTGCCTTCGTCCTGGTCATCATCATGATCGGCCCGTTGCTGATGATCGGCATCAGCGTGTGGTTCATCATCCGCGTGGTGCGCGGCTGGTTGTGGATGGAAAAGGGCGAGGCGGTGCCCCAGCCCGAAAGCTGGTGGGTGGGCTAGCGTTTTAGCGGCGGGTAGCGCCAATAACTTACCGCCACCAGCAGCGCAAAGGCCGCATACACGCCCGAAAACACCCACCCTGGCCAGTCGTAATACAGCAATGTTTGCACCCAGTGCTCAATAAAGCCCGCTTCACGCGGCGCTTCACCGGCTTGCTGGCGCAGTTGCCATTCCAGCGTCGTCAGCGGGCACAAGCGCCCGGAAAAGTCGATGGCAACAACGGTGAGGATGGCGCCGAGGTGGCTCATGCGAAACGTGCGGTTTCGCGTCCACACCCAATCAAGCGACCAGCCGGCCAGCACCAGCATTTGCCCGGCGAGCACGAACAACACGAACAACCCGTGCGCCACGCCGACAACGTCTGCGAGGGTGGCGTTGTTCATGGCCTGGCCGTTCTTTTAGCCATTTGGCTTGATCAGGATTTTGCCGTTTCGTTCGCCGCGCGCCGAATGAGAAAGCGCATCGGCAATGTTATCGAGCGAATAGGTTGCTTCGATGGGCGATTTAAGCACGCCATTGGTGATCATCGGAATCAGGCGGCCATAAAGCGCCTGAACGTCGGCGGGTTTCATTTCGCGCAGGGTTTTGGCCATCCAGTACCCGGTGAGCGTCTTGTCTTCAAACACCAGCTGGTTGGGGGTGAAGGTGCAGGCATCGCCCGACAGGAAGCCATAATTGACCACGATACCGCCATCGCCGAGGCAGGTGCCAAGACGGCGCGTGGCGTCTCCGGCCACGGCGTCTAGCCCTAAGCGCGCACCAACGCCACCGCTGGCTTCCATGAATCGCGCCCCCACATCGTCGCCATCTATTAAAACAACATCGGCCCCGGCGTCCTCGACAAGGGCGCGGGCGGCTTCGCGGCGCACGATACCGGCGACATTAAAGCCAAGGTGCTTGGCCAGGCGTGTGACGTTCAGGCCAACGGCGGAATTAGCAGCGTTTTGCACCACCCAGTCGCCGGGTTGCAAGGTGACATAGTTTTCCAGCATCAACATCGCCGTTGCCGGGTTGACCTTAAGCATGGCGGCTTGTTCGAGGTCGATGTCGGCGGGCAGGGCGATGACCTGTTCCACCTTCAGCTTGTGCAGTTGGCGCCAGTTGGCGCGGTCGAGGCTCATGACCTTGTCGCCCGCCTTCAGGTGCGTGACCCCGTCACCCACCGCCGTGACGATGCCCGCACCCTCGATACCCAGTTCGGCGGGCAGTTCCGGGGTGACGGCATAAAGCCCCTCGATAATCAGCAGTTCCGCCGGGTTGATGGGGCAGGCGTGCATTTCCATGACCACCTCGCCGGGGCCGGGCGCGTCTGGCGCGGTGACGTCCTTGACCGTGACGGATGTGGCAGGGGTACCGATGGCGGTAAGAAAGGCTTGTTTCATGGTCATTTGCAGGGAGGCTCCAATGCTGGTTTTAATGTTGGGCCGGATTATAGCCCAGCGCCCGGCTGGCGGGAACCGTGGCTTCGTATGCTATGCTTTGGCAAGACTGAAACCGCTTGAGAGGATCCTTGATGCACGCAGGCCACGGTATTTTTCCGCTGGATATGTGGGTGACGTTCGCCATCATCATCGGTGCGTTTGCGCTCTATGCGTGGGAGCGCATTTCTATCGAGGTCACCAGCCTTGGCGTGCTGTGTGTGCTGATGGTGTTTTTTCACTTTTTTCCCGTTTCGGCTGATGGAGTCGCCAATCGCCTTACGCCCGAGGTTCTGCTTGCCGGCTTTTCCAACCCGGCGCTGATTACGGTGCTGGCGTTGCTGGTGGTCGGCCAGGGCATGGTGCGCACCGGGGTGCTGGATGTGGTGGCGCGGATTATACTCAAGGCCTGCGGCAACCACGCGTGGATTTCAATTTTTGCCGTGCTGGCAACGGTGCTGATTATAAGCGGGTTCCTCAACAACATTCCCGTGGTGGTTATTTTCATTCCCATCATGCAGGCCATGTCGGAACGGTTCGACCTTCCGGCCAGCAAGCTGATGATGCCGCTGTCGTTTGCCGCCATTCTCGGTGGCATGACAACGTTGATTGGCTCCGGTTCCAACCTGCTGGTGAACTCGGCGTTGATCAGCATGGGGGCCGAGCCGTTTTCGTTTTTTGATTTTACGGTGCCGGGCCTGGTGCTGGCCGGTGCTGGCTTGATATACCTGCTGGTGGTAGCACCGTGGATTATGCCCAAACGCGAGGGCATGGCCGATGCGCTGGCCGGTGATGCATCGAGCGGGCGTCAGTATATTGCCCAGATCAAAATCAACGAACAATCGAAACTGGTGGGCACCAAAGCCGTCGGCGGCATTTTTCCGGCGCTGGGTCACATGACTCTGCGCATGGTGCAGCGTGATGACGAGACCTTCCTGCCGCCATTTGAAGATTATGAGGCCGAGGTCGGTGATGTGTTTGTGGTGGCGGCAACGCGCAAGGAACTGGCCGAAACCCTGACCCGCGACCCCGAAGGCCTGTACCCGGATTTACAATCCGCGGCGCGCATTGACCGCCATGCTTTTGATGCCGAGACCGAAGATGACGTGGATGCGGAAAATGAAATGCCGTGGCACGGCGGTGAACGGTTGTTAGCCGAGGCCATGGTGCCGCCGGCATCGCGCCTGATTGGCCAGACGCTGCCGCAAATCGGCTTTCGTTTTAAAACCCACTGTATTGTGCTGGGCATACAGCGCCGTTCACGCATGATCCGTTCACGCCTGACCGACATTCGTTTGCAGGCCGGTGATGTGTTGTTGTTGCAGGGTCGACCGGATGCGGTGCGTGACCTGAGGCTGAACGCCGATGTGGTGTTGATCGAATGGTCGGCTGCCGAACTGCCCGCCGTTCACCATGCGCGCACGGCGGCTCTTATATTGATAGGTGTGGTTGGTGCGTCGGCAACGGGGCTGGTGCCTATTGTGGTTGCCGCGCTGACAGCGGCGGCGGCCATGGTGGCGTTTAATGTGTTGAACATCCGCCAGGCCTTCCGCGCCGTGGATACCAAGATATTGACCATGGTTCCGGCGGCGCTGGCCTTGGGTGCGGCCATTCACGAAACCGGCGGCGCCACGTTTATCGCCGATGGTGTGGTCGGGGCGTTTTCCGGCGCCAGCCCGGCGGTCATTCTGTCGACGTTTTTCATCACCATGGTGTTGCTGACCAACGTCATCAGCTCCAAGGCCATGGCCGTGTTGTTCACACCCATCGCGGTGGACCTTGCCATATCGCTGGGCGTTTCGCCGGCAGCGTTTGCCGTGGCCGTGGTGTTTGCCGCCAACTGCTCGTTTGCGTCGCCCATCGGCTACCAGACCAACCTGCTGGTGATGGCGCCGGGGCATTACAAATTCGCCGATTTCGCCCGCGCTGGCCTGCCCCTGATACTTGTCATATGGGCTGCCTTCAGCCTGTTTGTGCCGTGGTATTATGGGCTGTAAAGCCCCGTTCATAGGATGGTTTTATCTTAATCAGTTTTCTACTATCTTGAGGGCCGATAAGGTTTAACCATCCCCCCGGGGGCTTATGTCCAAAAGCAAAAAGACGTTCAGGCTGATTCTCGTCAAGCCGTCGCATTATGATGACGACGGCTACGTTATCCAGTGGCTGCGTTCCGGCATCCCGTCCAACTCCCTGGCGGTGCTGAACGCCCTGGCGCTGGACTGTAAGGAACGCCGGGCGCTGGGTGATGACGTCGAGATTGAAGTCTCCGTCATGGATGAAACCAACACCCGCATTCGCCCGCAACAAATCATCCGCGAGATACAAGCGGCAGACGCTGGCATGGTCGGTCTGGTCGGCGTGCAGTCCAACCAGTTTTTCCGAGCTGTGGATATCGCCCGCCCGATGCGCGAAGCCGGTATCCAGGTTTGCATTGGCGGTTTTCATGTTAGTGGCTGCATTTCCATGCTCGAAGACCTGACGCTGGAATTGAAGGATGCGCAGGCCATGGGCATTTCGCTTTTTGCCGGTGAGGCAGAAGGTGGGCGCCTTGATGCAGTGCTTCGCGATGCGTATGCGGGTCAGTTAAAGCCGATGTATAACCACATGGACGACCTGCCGGACATGGAAAATGCGCCGTTCCCCATCCTTCCTGTTCACGTGACCCGCAAAACGGCCGCCAACCACGGCAGTTTTGATGCCGGACGGGGCTGCCCGTTCCAGTGCAGTTTTTGCACCATTATCAATGTGCAGGGGCGCAAGTCGCGCTATCGCAACGCCGACGATGTGGAAAAAATTCTTCGCGCCAACCTGGAGCAGGGTGTCTTTCGGTTGTTCATTACCGATGATAACTTTGCGCGCAATAAAAACTGGGAAGATATTTTCGACCGCCTGATAAAACTGCGCGAAGAAGACGGGCTTAAAGCGCACCTGATTATCCAGGTTGATACCCAGTGCAATAAATCCAAGAATTTTATTACAAAAGCCGCCGCCGCGGGCGTGCGCCGGGTTTTTATCGGGCTGGAAAATATCAACCCCGACAACCTTGCCGAAGCCAACAAGCGCCAGAACAAGATTACCGATTACCGCAAGATGTTGCTGGAATGGAAAGCGGTGCGGGTGGTTACTTATGCCGGATATATTCTGGGCTTTCCGGGCGATACGCCCGAAAGCATCATGCGTGATATCGAAATTATCAAACGTGAACTGCCGGTGGATCTGCTGGAGTTTTTCAACCTGACGCCGTTACCGGGATCAGCCGACCATCGCGACCTGATGCTCAAGCAGACCTGGATGGACCCGGATCTCAATAACTATGACCTGACCCACGTTAATACCCGCCATCCCAAGATGAGTAAAAAGGAATGGGTCGACATCTATCACAAGGTCTGGGACCAGTATTATTCCGACGAGCATGTGGAAACCATCCTGCGGCGCGCCTACGCCAACCGCATCAGCCCGGGCAAGCTGATGTTCCTGATGGTCTGGTTTTACGGCGGGCTCAAGTATGAGAACCTGCATCCGTTGGAAGTTGGATACCTGCGGCGCAAATACCGCATGGACCGCCGACCGGGCCTGCCCATTGAGCTGCCGGTGTTGTTTCACGCCAAATGGCTCTTTAAGCAGATCAAGAACCACATCCACATTGCCGGAATGTTCTGGCGCTGGGGTCGTATTCGCGCCCGTATCAAGGCTGACCCGCAAGCGCGCAATTATATGGATACCGCGCTGACGCCGCCCTCGGATGACGATATCGACAATCTCGAGATGCTGAGCAAGACCGCCGGCGCCGCCGAAGCCGTAGCGCGCGCGACCAAGGCCAAGGCCCGCAGTGCCAAGGTGGCAGCGGGTTAGCGGTGTGCCCTAAGCCTTTTTACACCTTTTTTTGAATAAATATCTTGTGCGCTGCCCGGCCCTTCCCTTATAAGGACGGCGGGCCACGTTCCCCCAACGGAGCGCGACCCTTCTGCCGCAAGGCGAAGGGCACTTAAAGTTTGATACCGCATTTGCACCAAAGGGCATTCGTGCCTCGATGGCGCACCCCGGTTTTTTATTTTAGGTCACTCCCTTCGTCAGTATGACACGAAGGGATTTTTTTATGACTACACCACCAAAGCCGGAAAAGCGTCCGGCAAACCCCAATTTTTCATCCGGGCCCTGCGCCAAGCGTCCCGGCTGGTCTGTGGACCAGCTTGCGGGCGTTTTACACGGCCGTTCGCACCGCGCCGCACCCGGCAAGGCCAAATTGCTTGAGGTCATAGACCGCACCCGCGCCGTGCTCAAGGTGCCGGAAGATTACCGCATCGCCATTGTTCCGGCTTCCGATACCGGCGCCGTTGAAATGGCGCTGTGGTCGTTGTTGAGCGCACGCGGCGTTGATGTGCTGGCGTGGGAAAGTTTTGGCGCCGGTTGGGCTGGTGATATATCCAAACAGCTGAAACTGGATGATGTGCGCCTGCTGGACGCGCCTTATGGCGAACTGCCGGATTTAACCAAAGTGGATTGCGACCGCGACGTGGTGTTTACGTGGAACGGCACGACCTCGGGCGCAAAGGTTCCGAACGGCGACTGGATTGCCGCCGAGCGTAAGGGCCTGACCATTTGTGATGCCACATCGGCAGCCTTTGCCATGGACCTGCCGTGGGACAAGCTCGATGCGGTAACATATTCATGGCAAAAGGTCATGGGCGGTGAAGCCCAGCACGGCATGCTGGTTTTAAGCCCGCGTGCGGTGGAACGCCTTGAAACACATATACCTGCCTGGCCGATGCCAAAAATATTCCGCCTCACCAAGGGTGGAAAATTGATAGAGGGTATCTTTAAGGGCGAAACCATCAACACGCCTTCCATGCTGGCGGTCGAGGACGCACTGGACGGCCTGAAATGGGCCGAGGAAGCTGGCGGACTCGATGGGCTGATGGCGCGCTCGAACGCCAACTTAAAGACCATCGAAGCGTGGGTTGCCACCAGTGACTGGTGTGGCTTTCTCGCTGCCGATGGCACTATGCGTTCCAACACGTCCGTTTGCCTGAAGGTGACAGACCCCGCGTTTGCGGCGCTGGCCACCGACGCTCAACAGGCAGCCCTGAAACAAATGGTCAAGCTGCTGGATGGCGAAGGCGTGGCCTATGACATCGGTGGCTATCGTGATGCACCGCCGGGCCTGCGCGTCTGGGCAGGTGCCACCGTGGAAACCGCCAACATCGAAGCCTTATTGCCGTGGCTGGACTGGGCCTATGCCTCAGTCGCCCCGAAAGCTTAATTCATTTTTTTACAGGAGAAATCCCCATGTCTAAAATGCCGAAAGTCCTGATTTCCGACAAGATGAGCCCCCGTGCCGAAGCCGTGTTCAAGGAGCGAGGTGTTGAGGTAGACGTCATTACCGACCTTACGCCCGAGGAACTGAAAGCCAAAATCGGCGAATACGATGGCCTGGCCGTGCGTTCCGCCACCAAGGCGACAGCCGAGATTGTTGCCGCAGCCACCAACCTCAAGGTCATCGGTCGCGCCGGTATTGGCGTCGACAACATCGACATTCCCGCCGCCACCGCCAAGGGCATGGTGGTGATGAACACGCCCTACGGTAACGCCATCACCACAGCGGAACACGCCATTGCCATGTTGATGGCGCTGGCCCGTGACATTCCCCTGGCCAATGCTTCGACCCACGCCGGAAAGTGGGAAAAAAGCCGTTTCATGGGCGTGGAAATGATGGGCAAGACGTTGGGGCTTATCGGTTGTGGCAACATCGGCGCCGTGGTCGCCGACCGCGCGCAGGGCCTTAAAATGCGGGTCGTAGCGTACGATCCATATTTGACGCCGGAACGCGCCGTGGATTTAGGCGTCGACAAGGTAGAACTTGATGAGTTGTTCCTGCGTGCCGATTTCCTGAGCCTGCACACACCGCTTACCGATGCGACGCGCTACATTATTGACGCCGATGCGCTGGGAAAAATGAAAAAAGGCGTGCGCATTGTTAACTGCGCGCGCGGCGGCCTGATTGACGAGGCAGCGCTTAAAAAGGCGCTGGAGACGGGCCATGTGGCTGGTGCGGCACTGGATGTGTTTGAAGAAGAACCGGCCACCGATAACGCTTTGTTCGGTATGGAAAACGTGGTTTGCACGCCGCACCTCGGTGCCTCTACTTCCGAGGCACAGGTAAATGTGGCCGTACAAATAGCTGAGCAAATCTCCGATTTCCTGACCTCGGGCGCGGTTTCCAACGCGCTGAATATGCCGTCGGTTACGGCCGAGGAAGCGCCGCGCCTGAAGCCGTATTTAAGGCTGGCCGAACAACTGGGCAGCTTCGCGGGACAGATGACCCAAAGCGGAATCCAGCAGGTGACGGTCGAATACGAAGGCCACTGTGCGGAACTGAACACCAAGCCGATTACTGCTGTCATACTGGCCGGACTGCTGTCGCCACTAATGGAAAGCGTCAACATGGTTTCGGCCCCGGTCATTGCCAAGGAGCGCGATATCGACATCACCGAAATCACGCACGAACGTCCGACCGCCTACCAGACGCTGATCCGCCTGACCATCACCACCGAGACGCAAACCCGCTCTGTCGCCGGCACCCTGTTTGCCGGCGCCGAACCGCGCCTGGTGGAAATCAAAGGCATATCCATGGATGCCAAGCTGGGAAAGAATATGTTGTTCATTACCAACCACGACAAACCTGGCTTTATTGGCACGCTGGGCACGTTGCTGGGTGATGCCGGCATCAACATTGCGACCTTTAATCTTGGTCGCTCGACCGCCGGCGGGGACGCCATTGCGTTGATCGAGATCGACCAGTCTGCCAAAGACGAGGTGATGACCAATATCGAGGCGCTTTCCCATGTGGTGCGGGTTCAGCAGCTCAGCTTTTAGTTGCCGTTAATCACCGTAAATAGGTGTAAAACGGCAAAAAAAGGGGGTTGTCCGTCCGTGCCTTTTGGGGGCAAGCTAACGCACCCAGTCCGGCCATTAAGAGCGGGGCGCGGGTAAAAGGGAGGCTCTCTGGGGCATTACGACCACAGGACCGCGGAAATCAACGCCATCAAAGCCCGAACCGTTCGGTTTTGGATGCCGTTAGCTGCATCTTTCCTTTTAAAAACAAAACGGTGAGTAACGGCCTACGGGTCGGTACGACTTATTAATTTCGTCGTCTTTGGTATTTGGGAGGTCTTCATGCAAAAAGCGCTCGTTCTCGACGCCGATAAATGCACCGGCTGTCGCCAGTGTGAAATCGCGTGCTCATCGGTCAATGGTGCCGACTTCAACCCGGCGCGCTCGCGCATCCGGGTGTTTAACTTTCACGATGAAGGGCGCTTTGTTCCCTATACCTGCACCCAATGCGACGAAGCATGGTGCATGTCGGCCTGCCCGGTTGATGCCATCACGGTTAACGCCGGCACCGGCGCCAAGGTGGTTTCCGAGGCGCTTTGCGTGGGTTGCAAGGTTTGCACCATCGCGTGTCCGTTCGGCACCGTTAACTACAACGCCGCCACCGGCAAGGTCATTAAATGTGACCTCTGCGGCGGCGACCCGGCGTGCGCCACGGCGTGCCCGACTGCAGCCATCACCTTTACCGACGCCGAAGCCACCGGCTTTGCCAAAGCGGCGGATTGGGCGGCCAAAACCGACACCGGCCAGCAGGCCAACGCTTAACCCTGATACGAAGGAGGGATCAGAACATGTCATGGACTAAAAAAATTCTTCGTGTCGACCTTAGCAAAGGCACGTGCACACCCGAACCGTTGAATATGGAATGGGCGGACAAGTACTTAGGCCAACGTGGCCTGGCGACCAAGTATATGGTCGAAGAGGTCAACCCCAAGGTTGACCCGTTGTCGCCCGATAACAAAATGATTTTTGCCACCGGCCCGTTGACCGGCACATCGGCGTCCACATCGGCGCGCTGGTCGGTCATCACCAAGGGTGCTTTGACGGGCGCTATTGCGTGTTCAAACTCGGGCGGCTATTTCGGCCCGGAGATGAAATTCGCCGGCTGGGACATGATCATCTTTGAAGGCAAGTCGCCGAAGCCGGTTTACCTGCTGGTGCAGGACGACGACGTTAAGTTGGTGGACGCTTCCGGTTACTGGGGCAAGACCAGCTGGGCAACGGAGGAAGGCATCAAGGCCGCCCACCACGACCCGCAGCTGCGCGTTGCCTCCATCGGCCAGTCGGGTGAAAACGGCGTTAAATTTGCCGCCATCGTCAACGACCTGCACCGCGCCGCCGGGCGTTCCGGCGTCGGCACGGTTATGGGCTCAAAGAACCTGAAGGCCGTTGCCGTGCGCGGCACCCAGGGCGTTGTCGTGGGCGATCCGGCTGCCTTTTCCTCTGCGGTTGCCGCCGGCAAAACGGTATTGGCAGAAAACGCCGTCACCGGTGAAGGCCTGCCCGCTTTGGGCACGCAGGTTTTGATGAACGTTATCAATGAAACCGGTGCACTGCCGACCCACAACCACCGCGATGTGCAGTTTGACGGCGCGGCCAACATTTCCGGCGAAGCGATGCTGGAAAAGCGCAAAAAAGCACTGGTCGCCGAAGGCCTTTTTGCACCCTGACGCGCAACGCGGCGTGTTTTGGCTGCACCATTGCCTGTGGGCGCATCTCGACCGTCGACCCGACCCATTACACGGTCAAGGATCGCGACCAGTATAAAATCGCCTCTGGCGGGCTCGAATATGAAGCCGCATGGGCGTTGGGCGCAGCCACCGGGGTTGATGACCTTGATGCCCTGACGTTCGCCAACTTTATTTGTAACGAACAGGCGTTCGATCCTATTTCCTTTGGCTCCACCGTCGGTGCGGCGATGGAACTGTTTGAAATGGGTGCCATCACCACCAAGGAAACCGGCGGGCTGGAGCTGAAGTTTGGTTCCGCTGAGGCGCTGACCACACTGGCCGAACTAACCGGCCGGGCTGAAGGCTTTGGTGCCGAAATCGGCCTGGGCTCCAAGCTGCTTACCGAAAAGTATGGCCATCCTGATTTGTCCATGTCGGTCAAGGGCCAGGAGTTCCCGGCTTATGATTCGCGCGGCATTCAGGGCATGGGCCTGACCTATGCGACGTCAAACCGCGGCGCTTGTCATTTGCGCAGCTACACCGTGGCTTCAGAGGTGCTGGGTATTCCTGAAAAGACTGATCCCCTTTCCACCGACGGCAAGGCGGGACTGGTTATTGCCTTTCAGGACGCCACCGGCGCCTTTGACAGCGCGGGGCTTTGCATCTTCACCTCGTTTGCATGGTCGCTCGATGACGTGGCACCGCAGGTCAATGCAGCGTGCGAGGGCGACTGGTCGGTTGAAAAGCTGTTGGAAGTTGGCGAGCGCATCTGGAATCTGGAACGCAAGTTCAACCTTGATGCCGGCTTTACCGGCAAGGACGACACGCTGCCCAAGCGCTTGTTGAAGGACGCGGCCAAAACCGGCCCGGCCGAAGGCAAGGTCAACGGGCTCGGTAAAATGCTGCCGGAATACTATTCCCTGCGCGGCTGGACCGACGATGGCGTGCCGACCAATGAAACCCTGAGCCGCCTCGCCCTCTAGGGTGGCTGACGGCTTATTGCAAACAGGCCCCCGTCAAACCCGTTAATTCCTTAACGGGCGGGGCGGGGGTTTTGCTTTCGCGAAGGAGTGCCCTGATATGAAATACCTGATCGTTGGCGCCGGCCCTGCCGGTGTGATTGCAGCGGAAACCTTACGCAAGGCAGATCCCGCAGGCGAGGTCACCATTGTCGGTGACGAGCCGGAGCCACCGTACTCGCGCATGGCCATTCCCTACGTTCTGAGTGGCGGTATTGACGAGGCCGGCACCTATTTGCGCAAGGAAGACGGTTATTACAAAAACAAGGGCATCACGGTCATCCAGGGCCGGGTTAGCAAACTGAAGGCGGGCGAGGCGACGCTGGAAGACGGCAAGACCCTGAAGTTTGACCGCGCCCTGATCGCCACCGGTTCGCGCCCGGCAAAACCGCCGGTGGATGGCATGGACCTTCCCGGCGTTGTCCATTGCTGGACCATGGCCGATATGCGCGCCATTCAGGCCAAAGCGAAAAAGGGCTCGAACGTTGTGCTGATGGGCGCCGGTTTTATCGGCTGTATCGTTCTCGAAGCACTGGCCCTGATGGGGGTGAACCTGACCGTGGTTGAGGCCGAAGACCACATGCTACCCAAGATTATGGATGGTGACGCTGCTGGCATCGTCAAAAGCTGGTGCGAGACCAAGGGTGTGAAGGTGCTGACCGCGACCAGGGTCAGCGCCGTTTCCGAGGCGGCCGGCAAGTTGAGCGTTGCCACCGATAAACACGGCGAACTGCCTGCCGACCTGGTGGTGGTGGCCGCTGGCGTGAACTCGAATATGGAATTCATCGAAGGTTCCGGCATTGAAACCGACTGGGGCATCCGGGTGGATAACCGTCTGGAAACCAACATCAAAGGCATTTACGCGGCTGGCGATGTGGCCGAGGGGCCTGATTTTTCCGGCGGCACACTGATGGTTCATCCCATCCAGCCCACGGCGGTGGAGCATGGGCGCATTGCCGCCCTGAACATGGCGGGCAAAGATGCGGCTTACCGGGGCAGCCTGATCATGAACACGCTCGATACCCTGGGGCTGGTGTCGTGTTCCTTTGGCCACCCTGATGCGGAAGGGGAATCGGTGATTTTTTCCGATCCCGTCAATCATCGCTATACCAAGCTGGTGTTTGATGGTGACGTGCTTAAAAGCGCGCTGACGCTGGGCCGCACCGACATGGTTGGTGCGCTTCGCGGCCTGATCCAAAGCCGCACCCGGCTTGGCCCGTGGAAGGCACGCCTGAAAAAGAACCCTAATTTGGTAGCCGAGGCTTTCGTCGCCCAAACCAGCAACTAGGGCCGCTAAGCGATGCAGATCCGTCTCAAGCTATTCGCATCACTGGCCAAGCACCTGCCCGATGGCGCGGTGAAAAATGAATCCGCCTGCGAACTGCCGGAAGGCGCCACCGTGGCGGATGCCATCCGCCAGTGCGGCGCTCCCGGCGAGCATTGCCATTTGGTGCTGGTGGACGGCCATTACATTGCCCCCAGTGATCGTGGTGAAACCGTTCTTAAGGAAGGGCAGGCACTGGCTATTTGGCCGCCCGTTGCCGGTGGATAAGTTGCCGGTGGATAATAAAGAGCCAGGCGCGTGAAACGGACCCTTGAAAAGGAAATGGCCTATAACCGGGCCGATTTCCTGCGCGTCCTGCCAAGGGCCCTTGATTCAGAAGCCTTTACGGTATCTGGCGAAACCATCACCTTTGTTGACGGCCCCAGGTGCCTGACCATCACGCACCGCGATCTGGCAGACCGGACCATCGGCAAAATTGTCATTCCGCGGGCATATGTGCGCCTTGAGTTTGAAGGCTTTAGCGACGATGAGGCCGAGGTGGCACTGGCCAGGTTCAAGCGATATTTTCATCGCGGCGGCGGTTAGAAAAAAATTACGACTTGTGGCATCAAGCCCCCATGACAACCCCTTTTATCGGGGCTATGGTGTGGGCTGAGAAAAGGGAGGGACATTTACCATGAACACCGAAGCACTGCTGAACACTAATGAGCCTGACGGCGCCGCAGGCGATTTTATCAAAACATTAGAGCAGTCCGGTTTCTTCCGACAGATTGGCGACCTTGAAGGCAACCTTTCCAGAATTGCCAGTGACCTTTCAAGCATTGGCGAACGTGCAACGGAACGCGTTGAAGAAGTTGAAACGCTGGCCGCACATGTGGTGGCGATTGAAGCCGTAATTTCCGTTTTGCTCAGGACACACCCCGTCGATATTGCTGATGTCCAGACCGAAGTCACGCGCCGCACCGAGGCCCTGTCGGACAGCCCGGGCGGCAGCCCCACGGTTCAGGCCGTGGCCGCCGATTTGGTCGCCGCTGGTGCATAAGTCACTGTTTTCCAAATACTTTTGTATATAATGTGAGGCTGCGATGAATTCCGTTCCGCTCGCGCCACGGGTTATTCAATTGCTGGTTTCCAGGGTTTGTCACGACTTGGTGGGTGGTGTCAGCGCCATCAACGCCGGGGTAGAGCTGGCGGGTGACGCTGGCGGCAAGGTCGATGGTGAAACCCTTTCCCTGATCGACCAAAGCGCCAAGCAGGTCGCGCGCCGTTTATCTTTTTTTCGTTTTGCATTTGGCCTCGGCGGCGGAAGCGGCGATATGGTCACCCAACGCGAACTGGCCCGTCTCGCCCACGAATATCTGGGCGAGGGGCGCACTCAACTGGTGTGGCCCGATGGTAACGATCAAACCCTGGCGCTTGCCCAAGGCAAGATAGCGTTAAGCCTGATTTTGCTGGCCGTCGATGCCCTGCCGCGCGGCGGTACCGTTAACGTTGATGTTGCGCCGTTGGAAAAAGGCGTTGGGTTCGCGTTGGCCTGCACGGGTGAGGCGGCAGGCTTGAAAGCGGAAACCATCTCTGCCCTTGATGCTGGCGCAGACCCCGAAACGCTCACGGCCCACACCGTGACGGCTTACTTCTGTGCCGTGATGATTGCCGGCCTGGGCGGCGAGCTGGAATATACCCAGCCCGAACCGGGGCGGGCCAATCTGGCCTGCATCGTGCTGTCATAAGGCGGTAACGTTCGCGATTGCTGGCTTGGGCGTGTCTGGCTGTCTCAAACTTCACCACTGCCCAACCCCACAACCCCACCCAACCCCATGAAAAGCAACATCTATATGGTGATGGTTCTGCTCGACCAATGAAAATGGGGAAACTTGTTAATATAAGCATACGACCATAAGCTTATATTTACAAAATGTCGGGTTTTGCTGGACGTCCGTGTTTTCAACCCTAATATCAAGCCTCAACGAGGATATTAAACCGCAATCGAGCAACAACCGGAAGAGAGCCACCGTTATGGATGATCTGCTAAGCGAATTCATCACCGAGACCACTGAAGCCATTCAGGAGGTCGATAGCCAACTGGTCCAGTTTGAAAAAGACCCGACCGATAAGGCTATTTTGGGCAACATCTTCCGTTTGGTGCATACGGTGAAGGGCACGTGCGGCTTTCTTGGCCTGCCACGCCTTGAATCGGTGGCCCATGCCGGTGAAAACGTGCTCGATAAGTTTCGCGAAGGCGCGCTGGACCCCAACCAGCACGCGGTGAGCCTAGTGCTGCGCTGTGTTGATAAAATTCGTGACCTCGTTGAAACGCTGGCCGAAACCGGCGCCGAGCCTGATGGTGACGATAAAGAACTGATTGCCGAACTGAACGCGCTCGCTTCCGGCGAATCAGCCCCGGCCCCGGCTGCTGCTGCGCCGCCCGCAGATGCCGCGCCGACCACCAACGAGTTTGGTGCCCCCATTGCTGCTGAATTGCTGGCCGAGGTCGAGGCCGCCGCTTCATCCGGCGTTCAGGCCGCCACCCCAGAGCAGATTGCCGCCGAGAATGCCGCCGAAATGGCCGGCGATGATGTTGCCGACGCTGCCCCCTCCACCAACGAGTTCGGTGCCCCCATTGCCGCTGAATTGCTGGCCGAGGTTGAGGCCGCATCCGCATCTGGCGTTCAGGCCGCAAGCCAGGCACAGCTGGATGCCGAATTGGCCGCCGAACGCGAAGCGGAAGCCGCCACCAAGGGCGAGGCCAAAGTTCCGGCCCCGGTCGCCAAGAAAGAAGCCGCCGCCCCAGCCAAGGCCCCTGCTGAGGCCGTTGCTGTGGCAGCAACCCTGCGCGTTAACGTCGACGTGCTGGAAAACCTGATGACCCTGGTTTCCGAAATGGTGCTGACGCGCAACCAGCTGTTACAGATGGCGCGCGGCCAGGATGACAACGAATATACCGTTCCCATCCAACGCCTCAGCCACATTACGTCTGACCTTCAAGAAGGCGTTATGAAAACCCGTATGCAGCCCATCGGCAACGCATGGGCCAAGCTGCCGCGTATTGTGCGTGATCTGGCCATTGAAACGGGCAAGAAGATTGATCTGCAGATGTTGGGTGCGGAAACCGAACTTGATCGCCAGGTGCTGGACCTGATCAAGGATCCGCTGACCCACATGGTGCGTAATTCAGCCGATCACGGCCTTGAATCCACCGAAGAACGTCTCGCCGTTGGCAAGCCGGAAACCGGCACCGTGGTGCTGGACGCCTATCACGAGGGTGGTCACATCATCATCCAGATCCGCGATGACGGCAAAGGCCTTAACATGGACCTCATTCGCCAGAAATGTCTGGATAACGGTCTGGTCACGGATGCCGAACTTGAAAGCATGAGCGACAACCAGATTCAGCAATACATCTTCAAGGCCGGTTTTTCGACCGCCGCAAAGGTGACCAGCGTTTCGGGCCGCGGCGTCGGCATGGACGTGGTGCGCACCAACATCGAGAAAATTGGTGGCACCATCGAGCTGAAGTCCACCGAGGGCGTCGGCACTTCCTTTACCATAAAAATCCCGCTGACCCTGGCCATCGTTGCTGCGCTGATTGTCGAAAGTTGTGGCGAGAAATTTGCCATTCCGCAGATCAGCGTGCTTGAGCTGGTGCGCGCATCGGCGCATTCGGAGTTCACCATCGAGGTCATCAACGCAAGCCCGGTTCTGAGGCTGCGCAACCGTTTGTTGCCATTGGTACACCTGGGTGCGCTGCTGAACCTGCCCGGCGGCAAGGAGCAAGACCAGTCTGCGGATGCGGAAATGTTTATCGTTGTTGCCCAGGTGGGAACGTACTCGTTCGGCATTATTGTTGACCGTGTGTTCGATACCGAGGAAATCGTGGTCAAGCCGACATCTCCGGTTCTGCGTGATATATCGTTCTATTCCGGCAACACCATTTTGGGCGACGGTTCGGTGATCATGATTATTGATCCCAACGGCATTGCGTCTTCCACCGGCGAAGCGACCAGTGGCAGTGGTTCCGAAGAGGCGAAAACGGAATCCCTGTCTAAGGAATCAGATGAAAGTACGTCTATGCTGATTTTCCGCGCTGGCGGTGATGAACTGAAGGCCGTTCCACTGGCATTGGTGGCACGCCTTGAAGAAATTGAGATGTCCGACGTTGAGGTCTCCCATGACCAGCATATGGTGCAGTATCGCGGACAGCTCATGCCGATGATTCCGTTTAATCCGGGCCACGAATGGAAAGTGGATGGCCGCCAGGAAGTTCTGGTGTTCTCGGAAAGCGGGCGTTCCATGGGTCTGGTGGTTGATGATATTGTCGACATCGTTGAAGACCGTCTCAAGGTTGAAATTTCCGCTTCCCAGCCGGGCCTGATTGGCTCGGCCATCATCGATGGTCGGGCAACGGACGTCGTTGATGTCGGGTATTATTTGACACAGGCCTTTTCCGATTGGTTTGGCAGCGGCGAAGGCGAGGGCATCGACGTGCAAGGTAAGAAGGTCTTGCTTATTGACGACAGCCCGTTCTTCAGGAACCTGCTGGCGCCCATCCTTTCGGTTGCTGGCTTTAAGGTTACCACCGCCAATTCTGCCATTGACGCCATTGCCCTGCGTGAGAATGGCGCTGTCTTTGATGTCATCGTCAGCGATATAGAAATGCCCGAAATGAGCGGGTTTGAGTTTGCTGAGAATGTTCGCAAGGACCCGCGGTGGGCTACGGTGCCCATGGTGGCCCTGTCGGCCAAAACCAGCGAAGAGGATTTTCAGCGCGGGCGAGCAGCCGGCTTTAACGACTATGTTGCCAAGGCTGACCGCGACGAATTAGTGCGCTCGCTGGCTCAAACCGTGGCCAAGGTGACGGCTTAAGCCCTTTTCGGCGTCAATCCGCAGCATTTGGATGGGCTGGATAAATCATCTCCGGGGCGTGAAAAGGGTTCTTTTCACCGCCTCTTTGCCTTATATGTTAAGGGGTAAGTCGCTGCTCCATGGAGTAGGCGTTGAGAAGTATTAGCATTTCCCTGTAGCAATAACGATAGTGGTTTAATATGAAATCCTGCCTGATTGTTGACGATTCAAAAGTCATTCGCATGGTTGCCAAGAAAATTCTTGTCGATCTGGAATTTGAAACTGCCGAAGCGGCAGACGGGCAGCAAGCGCTGGATTCCTGCCTTGCAAACATGCCCGATGCCGTTCTTCTGGACTGGAATATGCCCGTTATGGACGGCATAGAGTTTTTGCGCGAACTTCGGAAATCTCCCGGAGGCGATAAGCCTGTTGTTGTTTTCTGCACAACTGAAAACGACATTGAGCACATTCAGGCAGCAATTGAAGCGGGCGCCAACGAATATATTATGAAGCCGTTTGACAGCGAAATCATCGAGGCGAAGTTTTCGCAAGTTGGCTTGATTTAATTTTTTTCGGTTGGGCGTGGCTATGCCTGATTTCCCCCAAGCAGTAATGGAAATATCGTGACGGAAGCGGCTGACACATCGGCAACGACCGGCCCCATTAAAGTGATGGTCGTTGATGATTCGGCTGTCATCAGGGGACTGATTACCAGAATGCTGGAATCGGATCCCGATGTTAGCGTTACCGCTTCTGTGGGTAACGGCCAACTTGCTGTGGCCAGCCTTGAACGTCACCGGGTTGATGTCATCATTCTTGATATTGAAATGCCAGTTATGGATGGCTTGACCGCGCTGCCAAAGCTTGTTGCCATCGACAAGAGCGTTAAAATTATTATGGCTTCGACGCTAACGGCGCGTAATGCTGATATATCCATCAAGGCCTTAAGCGCGGGCGCCACCGATTATTTGCCCAAGCCAACCAGTGCGCGTGAAATCGGCGGTGAAAGCACCTTCCGTCAGGAACTTTTAGACAAGGTCAAAAACCTGGGCACCCTGCGCCGACAGCAAATCGGCGGCACGATTTCGGCGCGCAAAACAGAAGCACTGCCTGAAAAGGTTGGATCCAATCGTTGGGAAGATAAACGTGGCGCCAAGGTCGCGTTGCGAGAGGCCAGCAAGATCAAGCCGGATATTCTCGCTATCGGCAGCTCAACAGGCGGCCCGCAGGCTTTATTTGCATTTCTAACGGCGCTGCCACAAACCATCGGCATCCCCGTCGTTATAACTCAGCACATGCCCGCTACCTTTACCGCGATTCTGGCCGAGCACATTTCAAGAATGTCCGGCTGGACCTGCCAGGAAGCCCGGCCCGGGGATGCGATTGAGCCGGGGCGGATTTTGCTGGCCCCGGGTGACTATCACATGCTGCTTGAGCAAAAAGGCCCTAGCCGGGTTGTTAAGCTGACCCAGGACCCGCCTGAGAATTTTTGCCGTCCCGCGGTCGACCCCATGCTCAGAAGCATCGTCAAGATTTACGGCGCCCATGTCATGACGGTTATTTTGACCGGTATGGGCAATGACGGCGAGAAGGGCTGCGAACAGGTTGTCGCCGCCGGCGGCACCGTGGTGGCGCAGGATGAAAAATCAAGTGTGGTCTGGGGAATGCCCGGTGCCGTGGCCTCGGCCGGGTTGTGCAGCGCGGTTATGCCGGTTGAGGAGCTAGCAGGGTACGTTGCAAACTTCATAGGCAAAAAAGGCTAGGCGCCCTTTTTGCCTATAATCAGCCTGTCTTGGTGTAAGGCCCTTTAGGCGCTGGCTTCCTGCCTTTCGGGCTCATGGTGTTCGTCGGGGTCGCGCAACACATAGCCTCTTCCCCAAACGGTTTCGATATAGTTTTCACCGCTTGTTGCTTCGGCCAGCTTTTTGCGCAGCTTGCAGATAAACACATCAATAATCTTCAGCTCCGGCTCGTCCATACCGCCGTAGAGGTGGTTAAGGAACATTTCCTTGGTCAGGGTCGTGCCCTTGCGCAAGGATAACAGTTCAAGGATGCCATATTCCTTGCCGGTCAAATGGATAGACTGTCCGCCCACCTCAACGGTTGAGGTATCAAGATTAACCATCAGCTTACCGGTTGTGATAACCGATTGGGCGTGGCCCTGGCTGCGCCTGACAATGGCCTGAATGCGGGCCAGCAGTTCATTTTTGTCAAACGGCTTGGTTAGGTAGTCATCGGCACCGGTGCCCAGGCCCTTGACCTTCATTTCCGATTCCGTCAGTCCCGACAGAATCAACACCGGCGTTTCCACCCGTGCATCGCGCAGGCGGCGCAAAACTTCCAGGCCATCCATATCCGGCAGCATCAGGTCTAAAATGATGATGTCGTAATCGTAAAGTTTGCCGATTTCGAGGCCATCCTCACCCATATCGGTGGCATCCACCACCATACCGGTCGACTTCAGCATCAATTCCACGCTTTTCGCGACGGTCGGATCGTCTTCAACGAGTAGAACACGCATAGGCCCAGAACTCCTTACTTTATACTCAGTGTTAACCATAGATGTAGTAGTTAAGAACTTCAAGACGCCAAGTGCTTGTGGGGAAAAAAATAGGAAAAAAACCCGTTTTTAGCCATTTTTTGGCAGAATCCAAGGCTTCTTATGGGCCCTGTTTGGGTGTAGGCTGGGCAAAAGGGCGCGAATCGCGGCAAAATAGGCTTTGGCGACCAGTCGGAACGGCTCGATTTGCCCTTCCGGGTGCTTAAAAACCCGCTTTGCCTTGCCCGCAACCAACAAGGTTTTTCAACCGTGACCGTTTTTGCGAACAACATCGTCAATGAGATCGATCGCCTGCCGGACTTTCAGGTCTTTGGCCGGGTGGCCGCCGTGATCGGCCTGATGGTCGAGGTTGAGGGCGCTGAAGGCAGTTTTTCCATCGGCGACCATTGCAACATCATAGCGCGCGCCGGTCGCCTGATTGCGTGCGAGGTGGCAGGCTTTCGTGAAGACCGCGCCTTGTTAATGCCGTTTGGCCCACTGGAAGGGGTCAGCCTGGGCTGCAAGGTTGAAATCGGATCAACTGAACCGGTCATCTACCCCGATACCCTCTGGCTGGGTCGGGTCATCAATGCGTTTGGTGAACCCATTGACGGCAAGGGACCGCTGGCGACCGGCAAACTTGGTTATCCCGTGCAGGCCTCGCCGCCACCGGCCCATACCCGCCAACGCACGGGTGGCAAGATCAACTTAGGCGTGCGCGCCATGAACGCATTCCTGACCGTATGCAAGGGTCAGCGCATGGGTATTTTCTCCGGCTCCGGCGTCGGCAAGTCTTCGTTGCTGTCGATGATGGCGCGTCACACCAGCGCCGAGGTTAGCATCATCGGCCTGATTGGCGAGCGCTCACGCGAAGCGCGCGAGTTTATTGAAGACGATTTGGGGGAAGAAGGCATGAAGACCTCGGTTGTGGTGGTGGCCTCGTCGGAAGAGCCGCCACTGGTGCGCCGTCAGGCGGCTTACACAACGCTGACGGTGGCTGAATATTTTCGTGACCAGAACCGCGATGTCCTGTGCCTAATGGACAGCATTACCCGTTTCGCCATGGCGCAACGTGAAATTTCACTGTCGGTAGGTGAGCCACCGGCCAGCAAGGGTTATACGCCATCCGTGTTTTCCGAACTGCCCCGCCTGCTGGAACGCGCCGGGCCCGGCGCCGAGGGTCAGGGCTCCATCACCGGGCTGTTTTCGGTGCTGGTGGAGGGCGACGACCACAACGAACCGGTTGCGGACGCCGTGCGCGGTATTCTTGATGGTCACGTGGTGCTGGATCGTGAAATTGCCGAACGCGGGCGTCACCCCGCCATCAACATCCTGAAAAGTATTTCCAGGACCCTGCCAGACTGTAATACGGCCGAAGAAAATGCCCTGATTGACCGCGCCAAGCAGTTGATGGCCGCTTATGACGATATGTCCGAATTGATCCGCCTTGGTGCTTATCGTATGGGCACCGACCCCCTGGTTGATGAGGCCATTCACTTCAATGGCCCGCTGGAGGCATTTTTGGCCCAGTCTATGGACGACCATACGAACCTTGAGGAAACCTATGCCCAACTGGCAGCGGTGCTCAGCACACCGCTGAACCCCCAGGCCCAGCCAAACGCCCAGCCCCAGCCGGTTCCGGGGCAGGGCTAGCGCCCCGGGCTACCTTTCCCATTGCTGATTTGCCCATTGATAAAGAGCCTAGCGCGATTAGGGTTTTGTTCACCGCTGATCGTGTAAAACAGTGGAGTAGAAAAAAACCAAAAAACGCAATTGAGGGCTTGATAAGGTGGCTGCAAACCTGAAAAACCTGATTCGTCTTCACGAATGGAATGTTGATGAAAAGCGCCGCAAGGTGGCCGAACTTCAGCAACTTGAAAACGAGCTTAGGGTCAAAATTGAAACGCTTCAAACGGAGATGGTGACGGAAAAGCAAGCCGCCACTGATAATCCTGTTGAGGGTGGAATGACGTACCCGAATTACATTCAACACGCTACCTTACGCCGCGATAACCTGATGGAATCCCTTTCCCAGATGGAATACGTAATTTCGCTGGCGCGTGAGGAAATGGCCGAGGCTTTTCGTGAGCTGAAAAAGTTTGAAAATGTTGATCGCAACCGCCAGCGCCGCCAGATTCAGGAAGAAGTCAGGCGCGACCAGGCTGTATCTGACGAAGTTGCACTCAATATGCACCGCCGCAAGAAAGCCTAATCTTTTTATTCCCTGATCTAGACCCGATGCAGACGCCCCAGTAATGCGGGGTTATCCCAGTTTGGCTGACGGTCTTCCAGAACCACACCATGGACATCAAGGGCATCGTGCTTGCTTTCCGGCGCGTTGATGGCAACCTGCGCCCAGCGCGCCAGCAGTTCATTGTTGAGGTCGGAAAGAATGGTCACGGCAAGGTCTTCCGGTGTTTCCCATTGCTCGGCGGCCAGCGCATCCAGGTAGCCGCCAAAGGATTCGGCAACCAGGACCTCGCGGTCGGGAATGTAACGCAGCGAAATTTTTGTATCGCTCCCGGCTTCACCTTTCAGGTGACCTTCCAGCAAAACGATGTAATCGAGCCTGCTGTCGGGGTTAGGCCGGGTGGTAATGAGTTTTCGGCGGGCTTGAAGGTCCATAAGCATATCCTAGCAGATTATTTATAAAATCAGACACCCTGTCATACAACCAATCCGGGGTGCGGCTCATCGGGCTCCAGTGGTGGAAAGTCTATAAAGTTTCCCGGTGCCGCCTGAAACGCAAGACCGCCACCAATGCCGGTTAATTCGGCCGCCTCGGTATAAATCTGGGCGATGGCGTGTTGAGCTTCACGGGGCAGGGGTGTGTCGGTGCGCACAATCAAGTCAACGCGGTTGCGTTGTTTCTTGAACAGGCCGTCTATTTGCATGTGGCCGATCCGTGATAGGGCAAAATCAAGAATAAAGCGCTGGCCTTCGCGTTCGGCTTCTTCGTCATCGGGGCGGCTTTTGCGCTGGTACAGGCGCACCTGCTCAATAGCGGCCCCGGATAAAAAGGGGATTAGGGCGAGACGCCAGTCACCGGCGGAATGTTCACCGGCCATTTTCCCCATCACTTGGAACTCAGCCCCAAGACGGTTCAGCAGGGTCGGGCGGTCGCGTTCCAAAAGCCGCCCGGGCAGCTCGCCCAGCCAGCCGCGAATGTCGCCACCGCGAAGCGCGGCCAGAAAAAACAGGATTTGCGAGGTCACCCGGGTTCCCGGTTGCGGGATGGCGGCGCGCAGCACATTGGCACCGCCGCCAGCATCAATCGATTGTAGTAATTTCATGGCTTCGGACAGTGTTTCCCAACCCCCCGCCTTGGCCAGCGCCTCGCCCGTGCCGACATTGGCCAGCGCCGTTGCAGCGGCGGGGGTTTTGGCTGGGGCGCCGATGGTCTCAAGGCTCAACGTCATTTGCGTGCCGATAGGCAACGGCTGGCGTGTGGCCAGCGCAAAGGTGGCGGCGGGTGTTTGCACAATAGGTTGGCCCGCTGGCGTCTGGCCGCTAACGGTGCCGATCAGGGTTGCGCCGGTGCTCAGGGTTACAGCGCCCTGGCCCAACTGGCCCATGCTCGCAACGTTGCCAATGTTGCCAACGTTGCCTAAGACGCCCGGTTGGCCACCGGGCTGAACCTGCACCACGCTGACCATCAGGCGGGTGCCAGCGGGCAGGTTGGTGCTCGGCGCACCCGGCGTGCCTGATGCGACGCTTTGTGCGGGAGCCGGCGCTGCACCCGGGGCTGATGATGGCGTCGTCGAGGCCGCTTGCCCCGCCGGTGCGGTTGTGGTGCCGCCACCTTGCGCCGCTGGTGTGGCAGACAGGGGCGATGCCGGGGCTGGCGTTGCTGATGGCCCGGGCGTGCTTGCTCCTGTTCGTGTGCCACCAGACGGGGTGCTGGTTGTTAATGTGGATGGTGCCGACGCTGCCGCGCCACCGGGCAAACCCGTTGCCGGCAAGGTTGCGCCGGGCGTGCTTGAAACAACGGTGGTGTTGGGCGCAGTGACGGGCGGGTTGGCCGTCTGCGTCATGGTGGCCTGGGTCGGGCGCACCAGGGTCGCGGCAATGCGCGCACCGGGCGCCAATGGGACATCGGTGCCCGCCGGTGCACCTTGCGTCGTGGCGGTGGGCGCAGCAGGTTGTCCGCCGGCCTGACCACTTGCGGGGCCACCAACAATGGCCGGGCCCGGCGGCAGGATTTGCCCCGGTAACGCATTGCCGTTAACAGCAGCGATTTGCAGGCCCAGTTGCTGGGCGCCCGTGTGGGTCACTACCAAGGTAATGACAGCATTTTTCGGAAGCGGGTAGGTGGTTTGCAGCTTGAGCGCACCGAGGATGGTCTGCACTTCGACCTGGCCTTTGCTCAGCTGAGCCAGCACCAGGGCTTCAATGGCCTGGCCATTGCTTAACGTTTGCGCCCCCGCAGGCGGGTTGGCGACCACCACCGTGTTGGCACCCGGCGTGACGCCCTGGGCTGGCGGTGGCGGTGGCGG